>DATIYI010000025.1:0-7727 GCA_035517695.1 Streptosporangiaceae bacterium | reverse complement strand
GTAAGGAGGGTGGGGAATCATACCGGCCTAGTGTTGGAACTTGTCGGTCAATTGACCGACAAGTTCCTTCCAATGGTTCTGCTCCAGCTCCCATCCCCTTGGCACCTGCGCCGAAGGCGTCTCATGCCGGGTGGGAGGACCCAAGGCCGTCCAACGCGATGCGCCGACCTTGGGGCCGACGGTCACTTGGACCTTCGTCAAAATTTGACGAAGGTCTGCCGGACTCACCTATCGGACTGCCGCGCATTCCACGCCGCCACGCACCGAGCGTGGGACCACGGCACACCCGGGCACTTGACGATCATCTGACCCGGCCTGATCCCATGCTCACACAAGCCACAGACCGAGTACGACACGGCGGCAAGACGGCGCCGGGGCGTCAACCCAATCACGACGACCCCGGCAGGCCACCCTCGCGGTACTCGCGCACACGGCCCTCATGGTTGGACCCGGCTTGCGCGCTCGGCGCTTCCTGCGCCTGCTGGCCAGGGCCGGTCATCCTGTGGTGGCCAAGCTCAAGCGACCGCGCGGGCCCCGTGTTCAGCGGCGTGCCGCCCGGGTCCCGGTGGCCGACTTCCTTATTCGCCGATCGCTTACACACGTCACTCATCCCCCGACCACGGAAGGCCCCTGTCACTGTCCTGCGTCATGCTCGTCCGGACAAGATCCAGCTCGCTGGAATAATGGGCACCTCGGCGGCATGGCCTGATGTCCGGCGCCATGTGCGCCGGCACGGTCGCGCCGTCCGGCCGGGTCACCCGCGGACCTTCGTCCACGTTCCGCCTCGACGCGCCACGGCGCACGTTCACGCTCTCGGTGGTGACCGGTGTACCTGGACGCGGCACCGAAGGGCCAGGTGCGCTCTGACGGCCTTCCACGCCACCGCCACCGACGTGTTCCCGCCGCTGCCCTTGCCGCCTCACGCCGCAGCACCACCGTCCGCTGTAGCGGCCCGCCAGCGGCGCCACCGCGCCCGATGCGCCGCCTCCGCCTCCGCGAGCACCGGAGCGGGCAGGCCACGCCTGTAGTCCTCAGGGAGATAGCCACGCCGGTCCCGGCCGTCACCCACCCCCAGGTCTTGCAGTAAGCCGCTCTTCATCGCCTGCAGCACCTCGCCTGGAGTCGCCGCCTCCACATCCTCAGCTGTCCATTGATCCGCTGGCTGCACCGTCATCTTGACCTCCATGTCTGCGGGCCTGCCGGTCCGCCTCGATAGCTTCCTGTAGCGCCGGGAAAAGGCCGCCGAGCCATGCGGCGCACTCAGCGTCGTCGAGGCACCGGGCCAGCGCCGCACGGCACATAGCCGTCTCCGCTTCGTTGCGGCCGGTCACGCCGCCGCCCGCAACCTTCGCGGATCACGCCACCCCGTATGGCAGTCAGCGACCGGCTGGCAATCCAGCGGAACCACCGCACCCGAACCCGTCACCGTGTGCTCGTAATCCGGCCCGAACACCAGACCACCCGTCTCCACCTGCCTCGGCTCGATCCCCGCCATCGCCAGCGCAACCGCCATCAGCAGATCGTCGTGGCCGTGCCGCGCCGCCAGCCGCACACCCCCGCCCGGCAAATCAGCCTGGCCGATGGCCCTCATCTGCCCCACCAGGTCCGCGAACCGTGGCAAATGCTCCGGGATCACCAGCGTGCCCTCCGCGAGCATCCCGGCCATCTGCCCGATCGTGATCAACTTGCTCTCGGCGGACGTCGCCAAAGGGATCACCCACCCCGTGATACCCGCCGACGCGAACCTGTCATGCAGGCCACGGGCCCAGTGGTAGCCCAGGCCGCTCTGCTCCGGTATGACAACCTGCGTGTCATAGCAGCGGCCCAGCTGGAGCACACGGGCGGTGAGCGCCTCGATCGGCGCACCCGGGCCGATCGTCTCCAAATGCACCACCGCGTAGACCTGGCGGCCGTTGGCCCCGTGATCCTCGACCGGGCCCACCGCCGCGACCGCATGCGGGTCCCTGCTACCCCCAGGGTCGATACCCACCGCAACACTCCGGGACGGCACCACAACCGGGTCCCCGTCCCACACCGGGGTCGGGATACGGTACCTGGCCGCCTCATCAGGGCCCATCGCGACCGCCCCGTACGCCACCGCACCGAAAATCACCGAATCGGGGAACACCGCCTCGCTGTCGTCAACGTCCTCCGCCAAATACTCGCGGCGGAAATGCCACGGGTGCGGCGCCTCCTGCTCCAAATGTTTCAGCTCACGCTTTGACATCCGCGGCGACAACGCAGAAGGCCACAACCACGACCGCACCCGCGCGGACGGCTCATCCACCCCACGCCGGTAATACACGTTGAAAAAATGCGTCGGCGCGTTCCCCGGCGTGGAGCACAGCCAAATCTCCGGGTCCGGCCGGTCCGCCGTAGCAGGCTCCGCCGCCCGCCAAATCGCATCCGCGATCTGAAACGCCTCATCGAGCGCCAGGAAATCCACACCCAGGCCACGGATAGCCGCCTGCGTCGCCGGGACCGCCGTCACCCGCGACCCGTTCGCGAACCGCAGCTCCGACTTCTGCTCAACCACCACACAATCAGCGAACAGATCCGACCGGGCAGCCAGGACCGCGGCCTCCTCAATGATCCGCTTCGCCTGGTCCTCCCGCGCCGACACAATCAGCGACTGGGAATCCGGCCTCGAAAACGCCACGTGCAGCGCCTTGAACCCAATCGCCGCCGTACCCCCGGCACGCCGGCCCTTCTTCAAAACCTTGATCCTCGCCCGCGCCCGCAACACCTCAACCTGATGGCGCCACGGCTCAACACCAAGCACCCGCTCCGCGAACACCACAGGATCCGCCAGGCACGCCCGCAGATCCGCCTCAGACAGCCTCCGCGCCGCCCGCACCACTACCCGCCGCCCCCCTCCAGCGCGGCCGCCTCCTCCATCAAATTCAGCGCCCGCGCCTTCAACGTCATCCCAGCCCGGACCTGCGCCGAAGGAGACAACAACAACGCATCCGACAGCTTCACCAGCTTCGCCAGCGCCCGGTCATACGCCCCCGCCACCGACAACGTCCGCTCACTCACCGTCCGGCTCGTCCGCGACGACGTAGTAGTCGTATCCGTCAACGCCTGCGGCAAATCGATCGACCCCATATACCGCGCCAGCAACTCACACTGCGCCAAAACCCGGCAATACTGCCGCACCAGCGGAAGGAACGTCCCAGCCTGCGGCCCCCGCAAATGCTCCGGACCGTGATCCAGCAACTCTGCCTCAATCACCTCGGCCCGAACCAGCGCATCCCGCCCATAAGCCCCATGCGTCACAGACTTCCGGTTACCAGCCTCAAACGGCGGCCACGAATACCCCCGAGCACCATGCGCCACCCCATCATCCGCACGCCGCCGACGCTCCCGCATCCGCCGCATCCGCTCCGCAGCCGTAACATCCCGCCCCCGCCCGTTACGCGACCCGTTACGCCCCGCACCCCCATCACCCGTTACGCCATCCGTCACAAACGTAACACTACACACCAGACCACCTACGGCAGCCGCAGGGGATCTCCGACCGGGGGGTGCCGCCGAAACGTCAAGGCGAGCGGGCTGCCCCAGACGGCCGTGCGCGGCCCTGAGCGCCACGCTGCGGGCTTGCCGGGTCCCGGCAGGCATTGTGAGGTCCCCTCGCGGGACAGGGGATCTCAGGGCCTTCGCTCTCGTAACGCCGTAACAAACTCGGATCTGTTACACCCCGCTCCTGTAACGGCCTCTGACCAGCCGTTACGCTGTAACGCGTAACTGCGCGGTCCGTGCGTGGAAGGGTGCGAGGCGGCCCATCCCGAGGGCCTCGGTCCGTGCCGCAATCCCGCGCGGTCAGCCACAACCGGTCAGCTGGCGAACTCTCCTGACCAGGTATGCCACATCCGTTGACAAGGATGTGGCAGGGTGGCAGGCTACAGAGTGTGAAAGTCATCGCCTACCTGCGGGTATCCACCGAGCGCCAGGTCAAGGACGGCTACGGCCTGGCTGACCAGAACAAGCAAGTCAGGGCATGGTGCAGGGACAACGGGCACAAGCTCGTCCGCCTGGTCACCGACGACGCCAAGTCAGGGACGCTCGACGCGGCAGAACGGCCCGGTCTGCTCGACGTCCTGAAGGCCATACGCGGCGGTGAGGCCGAAGGTGTGGTCATGCGGGACCTGGACCGCATCGCCCGGACGCTGACCGTGCAAGAGGCCGTCTTGGCGAAGGTCTGGGCACTCGGCGGGCACGCATTCATCGTGACCAGCTCCGATGAAGTGCCCAAAGATGATCCTGACGATCCGATGCGCACCGCGTGCCGCCAGATGGCAGGTGTGTTCGCGCAGCTCGAACGCGCCATGCTGCTCAAGCGCATGCGGAACGGGCGCTCAGCCAAAGCCGACAAAGGCGGATACGCCGGTTACGGCTCACCCGCATTCGGGACCACCAGCCAGGACAAGACCCTCGTCCCCGACAGCCGGGAGCAGGAGATCATCACGGTCATCCGCCAGCGCAGCGGCGAAGGCGCCAGCACCCGTCAGATTGCGGCCGAGCTCAACGCTACGGGCCTGCTCTCCAAACGCGGGGGTGACTGGCACTCCGAAACCGTGGCGCGCGTCCTGCGCCGTCACACGAACACCGCACCCGAAGCCTAACCAGCCTCGCGCGCGCATCGTCCGTGCAGAACAGCCACATCGCGCGGACACCGCCCCAGCCAGGTGCGCATACCGGCGGTGCGCATCGGCGGTGCGCATACCGGCCGCCAGGTCGTGAAGGTCACCGCAATCTTCACCGGCACACGCCATACACAACGTTCCGCCAGATCGCAGCCCTCACGCGCGCGACCACGAACCCGGACACGTCGCGCAAAGGGTGCGTGGGTTGCGGGGGGTAGGCGGGTGTGGCTTCAGTCCGCTTGGACTTTCACTCGCGCTTAGGCAGATTCCGCTAAAAGATCACCCGCATCCCCCGCATCACCCGCAGGCAAGTCAACGACCAGCACATTTTGGGTTGCTCGCTTGCGGGGGATGGCGAAAAGGCTGGTTTCTATCCCCCGCATCCCCCGCAAGAGCCGGGTGCTGCTTTGCGGGGGATGGCGAAGGCCTTTGCGGGGGATAGAAACGATCTGCGGGGGATAGAGATGATCTCCGTAGCGGTGTTTACGCAGGCCAGATGGCGTCTTGCGGGGGTTGCGGGGGATGCGGGGGGTGTTTTCACGCTCTCACATGCGCGTGCGCGTGCGCGTATATATAGCGCGGCGCTGGCCGGTCATCCGCTGCCGTACTCCTGAACCTGCCATGTCCTGACCTTGGTATGGAGGTCCTGGCTGCTCCGCAGCACGTAGGAGCCGTGATAGCGGTCCATATGCCCGGTCAGGCGCTTGCCTATGGACACCTCGCTGGGTACGTTGCCGCGCTGATCGGTGAGGAACAGGCCGTCCCATTTGTTCGCCTCGATGACCGAGCCGTCCCAGAGCTTCTCGCCGCGTTCGGGTGCGGTGCCGGACTGCCGCAGCTCGCGGGCCGTCAGCCATTTGCCGCCGCCGAATATCTTGTGCCACCTGGCGAGGAACGCGGTCCACATCGCGTCGTCGTCGTCGGCTTTGCGCACGTCCTCGACGTTGGCGAGGAACCCGCCGATCTCGTGGTGGTCGAGGAACCCGCCGACCGCTTCGGCCCATGGGGTGAACTGGCGCATGGTCACGCCCTTCTTGACCGGCGCGCCGTTGCCGGTCCAGTCGAGCACGAGGACCAGGAGGTGCCACAGAACTTGCCGCTGGTTGGCGGGGTCAAGAATCCAGTGGTCGAGGTTCGGGATGGCGAACCCGGTCCGTTCCTCCGGATGCGGCACATCCGGGTTGAGCCGGATAAGCACGGTGCGGCTCGGCATGTCCCCGCCGAGCCGCAGGTTGTTGCCCGTGGCGCTCCAGAGCCGGTCGTTGGCGTAGGACGCGGTGACATTCTTGCTCAGCAGCCGGTCCGCCCATGTCCGGTCGGTGATGAGCCGGGCGAGCACCGGGGAGTCGATGACACTGCCTTCGGCCAGGTTGTCGAACACGACGGTCCCCACGGGGTCGGCCATGACCGATGTGATGGTCTTGCGCAGCTCGGCGTCGTCGTTCGTCCAGGTCAGTACACGCTGGCCGTAGAGCATGCCGGGCCCGGAGGTGAGGATGGTCTTGCCTGAGCTTGCCATTGTTGCGGTGTAGACGACGAACGGGATGAGAGTCCGCAGGTAGCGCCGCAGGATCGGGGTGGCGATGACCCCGATGTAGTTGGCCTTGTCCGCGTCGCTGACCCATGGGAAGTCACCTAGGAACCGGCGGAACAGGAAGTTCCTCGCGGCGGTCACCTGTTTGGCTGTCGGTTTCGGCGGTACCGGCCTGAGCGGGATCTTGGACGCGAGGTAGAGGCCGGTCGCATCGTCATAGCCGGGTGTTTGCAGCAGTGTCCCGTCGGGCCGCAGCAGCGGCGCGCCAGCGATGCCGTGCAGCGGCTTGAGCCCGGGCCACCGTTTGGGAGCCAGTGTGGCAGCGAGCATGGCCGGGGGTGGCGTCACTTCCTCGTGGTAGGGCCTTGGCTTGCCCTCGCCGTCCTTGCCGGGCTTTACCCGGTAGCAGAACGTGTGCCGCGCGAGAAGGTTCGCCAGGCCGGGTGGCTTCACCTCGCTGGCCGCCACGGGCAGTGGGGAGTCTTCGTCGCCCGCTGCGGCGGTGACCGAGCCGGACACTTCCTCGACGTGAACGACCCGGCCCCCGGTGACGTACGTCTCCGGGAGGTCGCCACGGGTTATCGCCTTGGTGAGTGCCCGGATGGTCTCAGGACCCGAGCCGGTCTCGATTTCCGGCTTGGGTGCCGCATCGAGGTCCTCAAGGTTTGCCGGGATAGTCACAGTGCCCCGATCTTGGAAAGTGAGCGGTCCACCTCGGCGGCGAGGCGCTGGCCGTACTTCTCCAGGGCAGGCTGGAACCCGGCTGCGAGGTCGTGGATGGTTGTGGTGTCGAGCCCGGCGCGGACACACGTCCCGATCAGGCGGTGCAGCGCGGCGCTCCGGTCGGCGGCGGGGGCCGTGAGCGCCCACCGGACGGACGCGGGCAGCTCCCCGCCGTTCCAGACCGGCGCCCTGGCCGTTGGCGTGCGCGGTGGGTCCAGCAGGCGCAACGCGGCGCTCCAGCCGAACGTGGCGGTCCCGTGGCGGCGGTCGATCCACTCATACCGGCCTGCGGGTCCCTTGTCGTCCGAATCGACCCACGACGGCGGAACCAGTACGTACCCGCCGCACGCTCTGAAATCGAGGCCGATCTTGTCCCTGGCGCCGGATTTCTGACCTGAGCCCGCGAAGTAAATGTGCAAACCACCTGAGCGGGTGCGGGCGAGGGCCTGAGCGCCGGTCACAAGCCCGGCGCGGCGCAGACGGCCGAGCGCAACGTACCCGTCCACGCCGGGTTTCACATCGACGTCGAGCACATCTACGGCTGGTTCGCCGGTCGCGACCGCTACGTTCGCGTCGGGCCAGCGTGCCCACCATGCGCGTAGCCGGCCGGGGTCGGTGGTGGCGTCCTTGAATCCGCGGCTGCGGGGGAAGGGTGTCTTGCGTCGCGGCTGGCAGGGGAACACTGGCCAGCCCGCGGCCGCGTAGGTGAGCGCGGCGGTCAGGCAGCCGGCCGGGTCACCACGTACGATGTGTGCCATCGCAGTCCTTTGGTCGGGGTACTCGCGAACGCGGTGATGGTGGCCGGGCCTGGCGCGGGCCCGGCC
>DATIYI010000024.1:0-2175 GCA_035517695.1 Streptosporangiaceae bacterium | reverse complement strand
GCAGAGGCCTTCGGCCTGCTCAGCCGCTACTCCCAGAACACCAACCAGCGGGTCAGGAAGATCTCCGCCGCGCTCGTCCAGGGACGGATAGCCGCCACCAGATTCCGGCCGCCGGCTGACCCTTCCGTCTGACTCGTGCGCGAATAAGCAGTCATCGCCACCCACGGCGCGGCGGTTCCGCTCCGGCGGACCGAGGCTCACGCGCGGGCATGATGTCACCGCGGCGGGGCAGACGGGGCTCATGCGGTACGAGGAAATGCGCCGGCAGACGGACCACGACGATGATCGCCTTGGCCCGCCCGGAGAGGGCGCCGCCGAGACGGCCGAGAGGGCGGGACGCGAGGTGGCTGAGACGGGCCGCGAAGTTGCGTCCAGCCGGTGGATGTGTGGGCTGGCCCGGGCGGGCCTGCTGGCGCGGGGAGTGAATTACCTGCTCGTCGGGGCGCTAGCCGTGCTGATCGCACTCGGCTCCCGCGGCGAGCAGGCTGACACCACCGGCGCGCTGCGCGCCGTCGCCGGGCACCCCGGCGGAATCGTCGTGCTGTGGCTGCTGGCGGCGGGATTTGCCGGGCTGGCCCTGTGGCGGTTCGCCGAAACCGCATACGGGCAGGCCGGGCCGGGCGGCCAGGCAGTGCACAAGCGGCTGGTGTCGCTGGCACTGGCCGTGCTCTACGGCGGCACCTGCGGGGTCGTGGTCAATTTCATCCTCGGCGCCGGCGGCAGCACGTCCAGCGACACCGAATCGAAGAGCTTTACCGCCCGGCTCCTTGCGCATAGCGGCGGCCAGGTGCTGGTCGCGGGGATCGGCGTGGCGGTTGCCGCCGTGGGCGTCGGCGTGGGCATCTACGGGCTCCGCCAGATGTTCGCCACCTACCTGCGCACGGCGCAGATGAGCGCCGCTACCCGCAAGGTGGTCGAGGGCCTCGGCGTCGCCGGTTACCTGACGCGCGGAGCGGTGTTTTGCGTCGTCGGCGCGTTCCTGATCGATGCGGCTGTCACCTTCGACCCGCAGAAGGCGCAGGGCCTCGACGGCTCGTTGCGCAAGACCGCAGCTACCCCGCTGGGCCCGTGGCTGCTTCTCGCCGTCGCGCTCGGATTGGTGATCTTCGGGTTGTACTCCTGGTGCGAGGCCCGGTGGCGCATGGTCGAGCCCGGCTAGCAGGGCAGGCATGTCCGCGGCCATGACGGGTAGCGGGATTGCTCACGGTACCGACTGACCGGTTGGGAACAGGACGATGGCGACTGTCACCGAGGTAAACCTCACCTGTGACGTATGCGGCGACACGAACGACATCAAGACCAGGACGTTCGGCCTCGATGGCCAGGCATACGAGATTGATCTGTGCCGGCGTGACGGTGACGCCCTGGGCAGAGTTGCCGCTCGGTACATGGCGAGGGCCCGGAAGGTCACCGCCAAGCGGCGTCGCGGGCCGCGCGGTGGCGGGCCGCGGGCGAAAGCGACAACCAGCCGCTCGACGACGGCCGCCAGCGCCGCGGGCGTGCCGCGGCAGAAAGGCATCTATGTCTACGGGATCCTCCCGGCTGATATCGAGGTGGCCGCCGGCATACCTGGCGTCGGGGAACATCCCGGACTGCTGCGTGACGTCCGCTGCGACGGGCTGGCCGCCTTGATCAGCGAGGTGGACTCGTCCGGACGGCTGGGGTCGCCCGATGACCTGCGGACCTACCGGGAGATCCTGGATGCCACCGCCGCCGAAGTACCCGTCCTGCCCCTGCGCTTCGGGACGATCATGGCCAGTGAGGACGCGGTGGCCAAAGACTTGCTGGCGGCCCGTCACGGCGAGTTCACCGCTGCTCTCGATCGGCTTGAGGGCCGCACCGAGTTCCAGGTCAAGGGCCGCTACGTCAAGGACGCCGTCCTGGGTGAGGTCGAGTCGCAGAACAAGCAGGCCGCGGTCAAGGCCAGGCGAGAAGAGGACACGCGGACCTTGATGCAGGCCATGGAGGGACTGTGCCTGGCCAGCGTCGCGCGGGAGCCGGCCCGCGAACTGGATGCGGTCCATGTCGCGTTCCTCGTGGCCGTCGACCAGGAGCCCGAAGTGGAGCGGGCGATCGACGATCTGGCCCATGAGTGGGAAGGGCGGATCGACGTTCAGCTGCTGGGGCCCATGGCCGCATACGACTTCGCCGGGGCTGCGCAACCCGAAAGCTGAC
>DATIYI010000023.1:0-12764 GCA_035517695.1 Streptosporangiaceae bacterium | reverse complement strand
GCGGGGGCCACCTGCCGCATCGCGGCCATCGCCGCGCCGGCATCCCCTCGCAACTCCGCGATGAAGAGCACGCGCCGGTACTTCATGCACCACCCATCGTGTTCACGCACAACTCGGTGTTTCGGCGATCGGCGTGGGGCGCAACGTGCCGTCGGAGGGGTCGAGCACCCGCGCCTCGACCGTCGCGAGGACTCCCGCGTCGTCGATCTCGTAGCGATTGAATCCGGCCCGCATCGAGGGGTCGTGATGATCCAGGGCCGCCCCGCCCGCGCCGATCACGTCGAGCGTGCCCGATGCCGTCGGCAGCGCGCAGCGCATCCGGCGGTGCAGATGACCGAACAGCACCAGGCCGCGCGACAGCGGCGCGAGCGCGCGGCGCAGCGACGCGCCGTCCACCAGCCCGTCCCGCAGCTGCGCCAGCCGGATGCGCCGGTCCACCGGGGGATGGTGAATCAGGATGACCGGCGTGCGCCGCGCCACCTCGGGATGGGCGAGGACCTTCTCCAGCGCCGCGAGTTGCCGGGCGCCCACTCTGCCGGAGGCGACGAACGGCGGCCGGGGCACGGCGCTCGACAACGCGATGATGGCCGCCGGCCCGCGCAGCTTCACCCGCGGATACGAGCCGGTCCCCAGCCTGACCGCGAGCTCCGGCAGATCGCTGGCCATGAACCCGCCGAAGTAGCGCGGAAAGCGGTGCTCGCGCTGGATCGAAGGCAGGTAGATGTCGTGATTGCCGGGAACGACCGTGATCTCCGAGCTGCGGCCGAAGGCATCGAGCAGCCCGCGAGCCTCGTCGTACTCGCTCTCCAGGGCGAGGTTCGTGATGTCGCCGGTGACCACGACCTGATCGGCCCAGGCGGCTGCCGCATCGAGCACGGCCAGCAGGTACTCGCGGCGGAAGACGCGCCCGCGACGCAGGACGAGATTGGCGTACCCGGTGATCCGCTTGTTGAAGAGAATCTCGCGCCACCTGACGCCCGTCGGCGACACGACGTGCGGATCCGACAGGTGCGCAATGCGAAGCATCGAATCAGCGCCCGGCCCCTGCCAGGGCCTCCTTCACGGCGCTGCCGGTCACCGTCTCCTGCTTCAGCAGTTGCTGGGCCAGGGCCTCGAGGGCCGCGCGGTGGTCCTTCAACACTGCCTGGGCACGCTCGTACTGCTCGGTCACGAGACGCTGGACCTCCGCGTCGATCACCTGACGGGTCTCCGGGCTGATCTGGCTGTTGTCCTCGACCGATCCCCCCAGGTACTGGAGCTGCTGACCGGCGTAACGCACCGAGCCGAGCTTCTCGCTCATGCCGAATTCCGTGACCATGCGACGGGCCAGGTCGGTGGCGCGCATGATGTCGTCACTGGCACCAGTGCTGATGATCCCGAACTTCACCACTTCGGCGGAACGCCCGCCCAGCATGACGGCGATCCGGTCCTTCAGCTCGTCGGTCGAGAGCAGATAGCGGTCCTCGGTGGGCATCTGCATGGTGTAACCCAGGGCGCCGCGGCTGTGCGGCACGATGCTGATCTTGCTCACCGGTTCGCCGTGCGGCACCAGCTCGGCCACCAGCGCATGGCCGGACTCGTGGTAGGCGACCGTCGTGCGTTCCCGCTCGTTCATCACCTGGCTTTTCTTCTCGGAACCCGCGATCACCCGTTCGATCGCCGCCTCGAAGTCACTCACCGTGACGGCCGCGGCCTTGTGCCGGGCCCCGAGGAGCGCCGCCTCGTTCATGGCATTCGCCAGATCGGCGCCGCTGAAGCCGGCCGTGATGCGGGCAGCGCGGTCGAGGTCGAAGTCCGCGGCCAGCTTCAGCTTCCTGCTGTGAATCCGCAGGATCTGCAGCCGGCCGACCAGGTCGGGATTGCCGACGGCGACCTGGCGGTCGAAACGTCCCGCGCGCTGGAGCGCCGGGTCGAGCACCTCCGGGCGGTTGGTGGCGGCCATGATGATCACCGGGGCGCCTGCGTCGGTCTTGAACCCGTCGATCTCGGCCAGCAGCTGGTTGAGCGTCTGCTCGCGCTCGTCGTTCCCGCCCATGCGCGCGACGCCGCCGCGGCTCTGCCCAATGGCATCGATCTCGTCGATGAAGACGATCGCAGGCGCCGCCTTGCGCGCCTGCTCGAACAGGTCCCGCACGCGTGCAGCACCGACGCCGACGAACATCTCGACGAACTCGGAGCCGCTGGTCTCGAAGAACGCGACCTGGGCTTCGCCGGCCGTCGCTTTGGCCAGCAGCGTCTTGCCGGTGCCCGGGGGCCCGACCAGCAGCACGCCCTTGGGGATGCGCCCGCCGAGTTGAGCGAATTGCTCGGGCGCCTTCAGGAACTGAATGATCTCCTGGAGCTCGGCAATGGCCTCGTCCGCTCCGCCCACATCCTTGTAGGTGACCGCCACGTCCTCGGGCCTGACCTCGACCGCCTTGCTCCTGCCGGCCCCGAACATGCCCAGTCCGCCGCCGGCGGCACCGCCGCGCCGGTAGGCCATGTACCAGAACCCGCCAAGCAGCACGAGCGGCAGGAGGTACTGCAGCAGGATTCCGCCCAGGGGGTTGGGCGGGCGCTCGAATTGGTAGGTGACGTTGGCGTTCTGTAGCTGCTCTATCAGCTTGGGGTCACCGTCGGGCGCGGGTATGGTGGTGAACAGAACGACCGCAGGAGCTTTGCCCGGCTGGAGGTTCTTCATCTGACCGGTGATGCCCCTTGCGCCGATGGTCACGCTGTCGACGTGGCCAGCAGCCAGCTGTTTCCTGAACTCGTTGTAGGGGATCTCCGTGCTGCGGGTCAGAGGAGCCACGACGAACAGCTGGAACAGCCACATGAAAACGAGGCTCGAAGCCACGTAGGTGATGCCGAAACGAAGCTGACGCCGACTCCGCTCTTGTCGGTGCTTCTCATCGTCCCGATCGTGCTTCTTCCCTGGTGACGATTCCGGTACGTTCACGGTTCACCCCCTTGGTGCTCACGTAAATGGCGGGCAGCCACCAACCCCATCCCGGCCGGGTCCTACCAACCGGCTCGTAATGGCGGCGGCAGAGGAGCTTCACGGCCACTCCCGCTGCAGGCGCGTGCTAAGCGGCACTGCGCGGTCTGGCTGCCCACCGGGACTTCCGGCCCCGCATGCCGGGCGGCAGCGCGAGCCCGACGCGGTGACGTGCCATGGCGTCACCACGATTGAGGTTGCCGAGCATGAGCGCGGCCGCGTCGGCGTACGGCACGATCATCTGGGGAATCAGGGACGCGAAGATCGGCAGCAACAGCGGGCCAGGGAGTGCGCGAGCGAGCGCCGGTATCTGAACTGGCAACGTATCAAGCGCGATGCGCAGCCTGTTCACGCCGATCGCGGGCTGCTCCACCATCGGCCCCGGACACAACAGGCGCCAGTCCAGGCCCGACCGACTGAGGCGTTCGAAGTTGACCCGGTGTGGCCAGTACGTGGACCTGACCTTGGGCAGGTCGACGCCCTGGCGGCCGGACGGGCCGATGTCCAAGAGCGCCGCACCCGCGAGGAACCAGCAGACCGGCTGCGCGGCGGCCGGCAACGACTCGATGCTGGTTACGAGCCGGTCAATGAGATCGACGAAGGTCTGACCTTCCGTGACGAGGCCGGCGCAATTGATGAGCGCATCATATCCGCTGATCCGCTGTCCGATGTCGGCGGGCGGGAGTGCGCTGAGATCGCCTTGGTGCACCGAGACTTGCGTTTGAACTTCGGGCGGCAGCCTCGACGGGTTGCGGACGAAGACGGTGACCTGCTGCCCGGCCGCCAGCGCCTGGCGAAGCACGTGGCTGCCGAGCGATCCCGTTGCGCCGAAGATGATGAGGCGAGACAGGCGCTATCCTCCGCGCTTGGCCGCCGCGGCGCGGTATTGGCGCGGCGTCTTGCCCGTCCAGCGCCGGAACGAGCGATAGAACGTGCTCGCCTCGGTGTATCCGAGAATGAACGCCACCTCTTCGATCGGCACCGAGCGTTCGCGGAGCGTCGCGATGGCCATGTGCATGCGGATGTGCTCGATCTCGCGGCGCAGGGTCGTGTCCTCCGCAGCGAGGTGTCGCTGGAGCGTCCTCGGCGGCAGGTGAAGAGCCGACGCCGTGCGGCGCAGCGTCGGTGGACCCTCGCTGAGCGCAGCCCAGATTGCCGAGCGAACGCGATCCTTGATGGACGTTCCGGCGCAGAGCTTCCGGAGCGCACGCTCCGCACTCTCGCTGAGGTATCCTGCCAGCGTCTCGTCCCCACCCGGGACCGGCAGGTCGAGGTCGCGTTTCGCGAATGTGACCCTCGACTCCGGCTGATCGAAGTGCAGTGGGCAGCGAAAGAAGCGCTGGTACTCGAACGTGCTGTCCGGCTGGGCGAACGTGAACGCGATTTCGGAGGGCACCAGCTCGGCTCGCATGATCCCACGGCATGCGCCCAGAACGGCGGCGAATCGGAAGCTCACCGCGTGGGGAAGTGCCATCCCCACATCGGACAGGCATTGCGCGATGGCGACGTGATGTTGGGCCGTCTCTTCCAGGCGGAACTGGACCGCTTCGTTGAGGATGCGCCAGTACCGCGCGAGGCGGCGAAGCGCTGCGCCGAGGGTCGAGCTGTAGGAGATGGCGTAACCCAGCAGGCCCCACTGGCGCGCTGGCAATCCTGCCGCCATCCGGATGCCGACCCCCGGGTCGGGCTCGCGCTGCGCGACGAGTTGCCAGAGTGCCACTTCGGTCCACGACGGTACGCGGGCGTCCGGATCGCTGAAGTCCACGGCGCCGAGCCCCGCAGCTTCAAGCAAGGCGTCGCGACGCAAGCCCGCATGCGCGGCGCCAGACAGGATGCTGGCCACCACGCGAGCCAGGACCGTGCCTGTCCCACGTCCGCGATCCCGGGCAGCGCGCGCCGTCGGCATGGTTGCTCGCTCCTGGCCTCGGCAGCGAACGTGGACCCCAATGAGGCAGACGTCAAGGCTCAGCCCGCGGCGCAGGAACCCACAGTTCTGGCGCGCGTTGCATGTCTTGAGGCCTCTGGCGCGAGCTGCACGCGAAAGTGGCGCGCGCCGCCTCCATGTCCCGCCGCAGGGAGCTGCATTGTCACGTTGTGCGGCACCCGGCGCGCCGAGTAACACACCCGGCGCGCAGAGGGGCATTGCGCCGCGGAGTCTACTCGGGAGCAGAGATGCGTATCCTGCAGGCGATGGCCGCGTGGATCGGGGCGCGGCTCCGGGGAAACCGGTCGGAGGAGGCTCTCCAGGCCAGTGAGATGCGGTTCCGGGCGCTGACCGAAAACAGCGCCGACATCATCACCATCCTTGATCTGGATGGTCGCCTTCAATACGCGAGCCCTTCAGCGCGGATCCTGGGCTACGAGCCGGGCGAGATCCTCGGGCACTCGACCTTCGACTACCTGCACCACGAGGACGAGGCTCGCGCCCGCCATGCCTTCGGCAGGGCGCTCGCGGGCGACACCGTTGGCATCGTGGAGAAGTTCCGTTTCCGCCACAGGAACGGCTCCTGGCGGACGCTCGAGGCAGTAGTGTCTAATCTCCTGGAGATGCCTGCCGTGAAAGGCATCGTCATCAACAGCCGCGACATCACCGAGCGCGAGCGCACCACCGCGCAGTTGCGGTCCCAGGAGCGCCAGCTGCAGACGATCGTAAACGCGGTCAGCGACGTCGTGTTGGAGCTGGACGGAGACGGTCGCTACCTGAACATATGGGCCGCCGATGAGTCCGACCTTGCCCGGCCTCGAACGGAGCTTCTGGGCAAGCGTGTCGAAGAGGTGCTGGGTCTCGATGCTGCACGGCCCCTCGCCGGGCCCCTGCGGAGAGTTCTGAGCACGGGCGTCCCCGAGAGTCTCGAGTACCGGCTCCCGCTGGCGGACGGCGAGCACTGGTTCCTGGGGAGGCTGACGCGCCTGCCCGGAATCGACGGAGGGCCCGACACCGTGTGCATGGGGGTCACCGACATCACCGAACGGAAGCGGGCCGAGGAGGCGTTGAGGGTCAGCGAGGCTGAGCACCGAGGCCTGATCGAGCGCGCTCCTCTCGGCATCTACCGCACGACCCCCGAGGGCCGAATTCTCGCGGCCAATGCGGCGTTTGCGAGGATGCTGGGCTACGACGACCCGGAAGAACTGACGGGTCTCGACATGGCGCGAGACGTCTACGCAAGTCCCGAGGAGCGGGCTCGACTGCTGTCGCAGCTCGGGCAGCAGGACGACTTCGCGATCGAGGCCCAGTGGAAGCGCAGGGACGGCGCCGCCGTCGTCGCGCGCCTGAACGTCCACGCGGTTCGTGGCCCCGCCCAACGCATCCAGTGCTTCGAAGGGCTGGCTGAGGACGTCACCCAGCAGCGCTCCCTGGAGGCGCAGTATCGCCAGGCTCAGCGACTCGAGGCCGTGGGGCGGCTCGCCGGAGGCGTGGCGCACGACTTCAACAACATCCTGACGGCGATCACCGGCTACAGCGAACTGCTGCTCAGCGATCTGGCCGCCGATGACCGCAGACGCAGCGACGTTGAGGAGATCCGCGCGGCGGCCCAGCGCGCAGCGGTGCTCACCCGGCAGCTCCTGGCGTTCAGTCGCCGGCAGGTCTTCCAAGTCAGCGTGCTGGATCTCAACACGGTCGTGCGGACGCTGGACCGGATGCTGCGCCGGCTGATTGGCGAGGACGTGAGGCTGGAGCTCGCCCTGTCTGAAGGGTTGGGTGCGGTGCGGGCCGACCCCGCGCAGATGGAGCAGGTCGTCATGAACCTCGCGGTCAACGCGCGGGATGCCATGCCAGCCGGAGGCCGCCTCACGATCGAAACCGCCAATGTGGTCCTCGACGAATCCTATGCCCGGGTGCACCGAGGGGCGGCGCCGGGTCGTTTCGTCATGCTCGCGATGAGCGATACGGGGATCGGGATGGATGCCGAAACTCAATCACACATCTTCGAGCCGTTCTTCACGACCAAGGAGCCGAGCAAGGGTACCGGTCTCGGCCTGGCCACCGTGTACGGCATCGTCAAGCAGAGCGGCGGCAACGTCTGGGTCTACAGCGAGCCCGGCAGAGGGGCCACGTTCAGGCTCTACATCCCACGGGTGGACGAGCAGCCCGAGGACCTTGCGCAGCAGGCAGCGGTGGCCGTGGCCGGAGGCCACGAGACGGTGCTCCTGGCGGAGGATGACGCGATGGTCCGCGAGGTGGTGGCGCAGGCCCTGGAGAAGAAGGGCTACCGGGTGCTGCGCGCGTCCGACGGCCCAATGGCGCTCGATCTGGCACGCGGGCACTCGGCACGGATTGCCCTGCTCGCCACCGACTTGGTCATGCCGGGCATGACCGGTCGCGAACTGGCTCTCGCCCTGCTCGCGGAGCGCCCTGACCTGCGCGTGATCTACATGTCCGGTTACGCCGACGATGCCGTAGTTCGGCATGGCGTGCTCGAGAAGGGCCTCCACTACCTCCAGAAGCCCTTTAGCATCGCGGACCTCGCTCGCAAAGTGCGTGAGGTGCTGGACGCGCCTCAAGCCAAGTCACGCGCGAGAGGGTGAGCTCTGGAACGCTGCATACCCAGCGTCCGGGAGAGGAACGTGGCGAACGTCATGGTTGTCGACGACGACAAGACCGCGAGGCGCGCCGTCCGACGGATGCTGACGAATCTGGGCCACGAGGTGCGGGTCGTCGGCGATGGTGCCGAGGCGCTGCAGCTCCTGGACGGCGTCCGCTTCGACCTCGTCATCACGGACGTGTACATGGAGTGTGTGGATGGCATGGAGCTGTTGGTACGGATTCACCAGCGCGGGCTTAACGTGCCGGTGGTGGCCATCTCCGGCGGGGGCTGCATCGCGACCGACGAGATCCTCGCGATGGCGAGGGCGTGCGGGGCCGCGGCCACCCTGGACAAGCCGTTCACGCCGCAGCAGCTGCGCGACACCGTTGAGCCGCTCCTCCGCCAGGCTCCGCGGGCGTAGGCCATGTCCCTCGTGATCTGTCCCGATTGCCGCCAGAGCATCTCTGGCCAAGATCCCTCCTGTCCTCACTGCGGACGGGAAATACGGACCCTCCGACCTGCCAGACCGGCTCCGAGTGAGGTCAGGCAGGGAACGCAGCGGGCGAGGTCGCAGCACCAGGTGGCAAGCGCCACCTTCCCTCGCCGTGCCGACATCCTGCCGCCCTCCGAAACCCCACTTCGGCGGCTCTTAATCAGTAGGTTCCGTGTTCGATTCACGGGCGGCGCACTGCGGGAACTCCGAGAGCGACTTCGCCCTACGCGAGGTCGCTCTTTGTCTGCCCAATGACCCGTGTCAGTTGGTGAGCCAGTTTCAGGCCCCTCAATCACGGCCATCAACGTCTCGGCATCGGGCTGCTGGTAGCAGGTGAGCAACGTGTGCACGTAGGCGCGTAGCAGCCAATTCTGAGCTACAGACACCGAGACAGGCTGGCCGAATCTGCGCGGGGCGGGGATGCGATGCCTGGTGGTCGTGGCACGTGTGCTCGTTGCGGACGATGACGCCGAGGTGCGGAACCTGGTTCGCCGAGTGCTCCAGGCCCAAGGTCACGACGTCATTGATGCGCATGACGGGGCCGAGGCCCTCCGCCTCTTGGAAACGATGCCCTGTGACCTCGTGGTGGCCGACGTGTACATGGGCGATGTAGATGGGATGGAATTGCTAGTGCGGATTCAGCAACGCGGTTTGCGGGTGCCCGTGCTGGCGGTATCGGGCTGAGCCTCATCGGCCCTTACAACCCGCCGCGCGGGGTCAGCGCCCCACTTCGCTCACGGTTTCGAACCGCAGAGACGGCCTGTCCCCATCAGGCTCCGTCGCCCGACCTTCCTCGACTTGAGCAGCGAGCCAACATCCTAACTCCTATCATGCATGTCCGAATTGGTGCCCCCCCCGGCGTATCCGGCAGCGGATCAAACGGCTGGTCGGCAATGCACTTGAGCGTTTGAGACCTCGCCAGTTCAAAGAGCGTGGTCTGCGTCTTGCATGATTGGACGGCTGACAGGCTCACGGTCGCGCGCACGGGCTGCCGGCACGGGGCGCCGCACAACGCCGTAAGGCAGGCAAGAGCACGGGCGGAGGGGAAGCGATGGGAGCGAAACGCGCGCTGTCCTGCGTGGCGACCCTGCTCGCCACGCTCGTCCCCGGCGGGCGGGCGGACGCGATCCCCGCGTTCGCGCGGTTGTACGGAGCGAGCTGCAGCATGTGCCACGACCCCATCCCGCGCCTCAGCGCCTTCGGTGAGATGTTCGTGGACAACGGATACCGCTTCTTCCCCGGCCAGCTGCCTCCGGACCGCTTGGCCACGGGCGACCCGTTGCTCTCACTGCCCGGGCGCCTGCGGCTGGCGATGCGCCTGGACGCCTACGCCGTGGCGTACGCCGGTCCCGGCGTCGTGACCGATTTCCAGACGCCCTACGACCTCAAGCTCATCTCGGGCGGCCCGCTGTCGGAGCATCTCTCCTACTACGTCTATTTCATGCTCTCCGAGCAGGGCGAGACCGGTAGCACCGAGGACGCGTACGTGACCTGGAACGAGCTGGCCGGCGCGCCCGTCAGCGTGTCGGTCGGCCAGTTCCAGGTCTCCGACGTCATTTTCGCCCGCGAGCTCCGGCTGGAGCACCAGGATTACGCCATCTACGGCGCGCGCATCGGCGCGTCGCCGGTCAATCTGACCTACGACCGCGGCCTCATGGTCGGCGCGGATCTCGCTGGCTTCACGATCTCCGGCGAGATCGTGAACGGGAATGGCAACGGCGCGGCGTCGGCCAGCGGGCGGTTCGACGACGACCGGAACAAGAGCTTCGTGGGGCACGTGAGCCGCGAACTCTTCGGCGGCGTGACGCTCGGCGCGCTGGGGTACGTGACGCGTCAGGAGGGTGCGGCGTCGGGCGGCCCGGCAGCGCAGAACCGGCTCTGGATGCTGGGCGGTGACGCGAGCGTCGCGCTGGGCCCGGTGGAGCTGCGAGGGCAGTTCATCCACCGCGAGGACAGCAGACCCACGTTCACGCCCGATGAACCGAGGGCCATCACCAACGGCGGCTTCGGCGAGGTGCTGATGCACCGCGCCGGAAGCCGCTGGTACGCGGTCGCCCTCTACAACCTGATCCGCACCAGCCGGCCGCTGCTCGACGTCGGTCTGGGCGGCCCGTCGGGCCAGTCGCGCTACGAAACCGTGAGCGGCGGCGGAGGCTACCTGCTGCAGCGCAATCTCCGGGTGTACGCGGAGGCGACGTGGGATACGGAGCTCCGGGCGACGCAGTGGACGCTCGGGACCACGATGGCCTTCTAGCCCGATGATCCTCGCCGCATGCCGTCCGGGAGGGAGGGTGTGTCCATGAGATACTCCGCCATCGCGCTGCTGCTGGCGAGCGCCTCGGGCTGTCGTGCCGGGATGGGCCTCTCCGGAGGCCCGCACGTGGACCCCGCACAGCTCGAGGCCTTCGGTCAGCTGCCCGCTTCCATGGCGACGGCGCAGCGCCCCGCTTCCCCGGCGAGCGTGGCTCTGGGCCGGATGCTGTACTATGACCCGCGCCTTTCCGTCGACAGCACCGTCTCGTGCAATACCTGCCACCCGCTGGGCGCCTACGGAGTGGATCACCGTCCCGTCAGCTTCGGGGTGAGGGGGCAGCCAGGCCTCCGCAACGCGCCCACCGTGTTCAACGCCGCCGGTCACGTGTCGCAGTTCTGGGACGGCCGCGCACCGACGGTCGAGGAGCAGGCCAAGGGGCCGATCGTCAATCCGGTCGAGATGGCCATGCCCAACGGTGACGCGGTGGCCCAGCGGCTCAGGGCGGTGGCGCAGTACCGCGCGGCGTTCGCCGCGGCGTTCCCGGGAGAGGCCGAGCCGGTGACCTATGACAATGTCGGCTTGGCGATCGGCGCCTTCGAGCGTGGCTTGGTGACGCCCTCACGGTGGGACGCCTTCCAGGCCGGGGACACGGCCGCCCTCGCGGCGGACGAGCGGAGGGGGCTCAGCACCTTCGCCGCGCTGGGGTGCCCGGCCTGCCACCGCGGGACCTACGTGGGCGGCGAGACGTACCAGAAGGCGGGATTGGTGGAGCCGTGGCCGGAGCGGGGAGACTTGGGACGCTACGCCGTGACCCACCGACGCGCCGACCGGATGGTCTTCAAGGTGCCGTCGTTGCGGAACGTCGAGCAGACGGCGCCGTACTTTCACAACGGCCAGGTGGCGACGCTGGAAGACGCCGTGCGGCGGATGGCCCGGTATCAGCTGGGTCGCAAGCTGAGCGACTCGGAGATCGCTGCGGTGGTGACATGGCTCAAGTCGCTGACCGGGACCATTCCCGAGGGCTACATCACGCCGCCCACACTTCCCGGCACGGAGATGTCCCGCGCGGCGCGAGAGCCGTAGAGGCGTGCCCATCGACGCCTCAACCCATCCGACCCAGGCCGGAGTACGCCAACTGGGTTCCGTCCAGGCTGGTGGCGCTCTTTGACTACGGCTGCAACGCCTGTCCGATCGCCGCCTTGACCTGGACGCGGGATTCCTTGCCGTGGCGGTCGAGCAGGGCTGTTTGGCCACCAGGGCTTCGGCTACGTCCACCCGGCGCTGCCGTGGGCTGCCTGATTACCCAATTCCGCGTCAGAGCCACGTTCGTCGAGTGCCGCACGTGTGCCGCAAGACCCCGATTTCCTATCGTGCGGCGGGAAGGACAGTCCGACATGGTGGCGAGGGTGCCGACGCGCGAACCCGTGACCGCCCAGAGAGTTCGCTGGGTTTCCTTCCCTCGCCGTGCCGACATCCTGCCGCCCCCAGAAACCCCACTCAGGCGGCTCTTAATCAGTAGTTTCCGCGTTCGATTCACGGGCGGCGCACTCCCGGTAGGACAACCACTGAGACTAGCGGGCGGCTCGCGGTAGCCGCCCGTCTGTGTTCTATTGTGCGCCGCGCGACTCCAGGGTGTCGTGCCCCGCGCTGCCCGTTCACGCCTTTCGTACCGAGGATTCAGTGACCATCGCCTCACGCCGCGCCGGCCCCATCGCTCGCGCGGCCATCCCGCTGCTCCTCGTCGCCCTCCTCGGCGCGACCAGCGCGGCCGCGCCCCAGCATCCTGTACCCACCGTCATCCAGCTGGACAGCGCGGCCTCCGGCTACACGCCGCTGCTCATTGGCGCTCCCGCCACCGTGACGATGCGGTCCGGCTACGTTGTGCTCGGTCCGGGACAGTCGGTGGGAAGGCACTCGACGGGACGCTACGAGGAGGAGCTCGTCGTGCTCGAAGGCACGGGCCGGCTCATCATACGCGGGGGGCCCGAACTGGCACTCAACGGCCGGAGTGTGGCGTACTCGCCCCCCAATACCGAGCACGATGTGACCAACACCGGCGCGACACCCCTGCGCTACGTCTATGTCGTCGCGGAAGCGATTCGCTAGGCCGGCCTGCCGCGCTGGGGTGCGCCAGCAGCGGGCCGAGGTCATTCCCTGCCAAGCGAGAGACTCGTGCTGCAAGGCCTGTAGGAGGGAGCACCGATGAGCGGTCGTGGTGTAGGGATCTTGGCGGCGGCATACCTCCTGACCGGCGGCGCGTGCGGCCGCTCAGGGACGACGGAGCGGTTTGCGCAGAACGGCATCGTGGTGAGCCGCGTGGTCGCCGCGGAGCCCGTCGCGGCCGGAGCGCCCGCGGACGTGGCCGTGGCGGTCTACCTCTCCATCGCCAACGAGGGCGACGCCGCGGACACGCTGGTGGCCGTCGCGTCGCCGCTGGCGGCCCGCGCCCAGATCCATGGCGAGATGCCCAGCGGCGGGATGACGATGATGATGCCGGTGGCCGCCGTGCCCGTG
>DATIYI010000022.1:0-7012 GCA_035517695.1 Streptosporangiaceae bacterium | reverse complement strand
CGGCCGCGGCTGAACAGCGGGTAGTTCTGCGCCAGGCAGGCCGACACGTCACGGCAGACGCCACTGATTACGGTTCCGGCGATGCCGCGTACCGCGGCGATCTCGGTCATGATGCCGCCCCACACCGTGACGTCGGTGCGGCCGTCGTTGTCGATGACGATGACCGCACCCGGCGGGACGTCGTCGAGGAAGTCACCGACCGTGCCGCCGCCAGGCGATCGCGTGCGGTCACTGGTACCTGAGCCCGCGCGAAGACCGGGAAGCCGAGCTCCCGGGCCTGGCCCACGTCCCGGCAGGCGCCGTCGCTGGAGCGCCAGCTCGGCGTTACGCTGTTCGACCGCAGCGGGCGCAAGGTCACCCTCACCGAGACCGGCCGGCTCTTCGCGGCCGAGTGCCGAACCCTCATCGCTGCCGCCCAGCACGCCCAGGAGGTCGCCACCCAGGCCGAGGCCGGCCTGGCCGGCACCCTGCGCATCGGCGTGGGTGACTTCCGCCCTCAGCGAGCCCCTGCTGAGCACCCTCGCCGCCTTCCGGCACGCCCGTCCCCGCGTCGACCTGCAGATCACCGAGGTGGACACGCCCTCGGGCCAGCAAGCCCTGCTCCAGCACGAGACCGACGTCGCCGTACCGCGCCGACATTGTCGAACTCTCCCTCGTGTCCCGCGACGGAGCACACGAGCCCCTTACGGAACATTTCCTGCGCATCGCCACCCAGTGACGAAGAGTTTGCACGGTGGTTCCGCAAGTGGTTGGCCTGAGAATCCGCCGCCTGAGCCGTGCGCATTCAGGTGCCGGTAATGTGCTCGGGCCGCACTGGCACCTGGTGCAGCGACAGCCCGGTGGCGTCGCGGATGGCTGCGACGATGGCAGGGCCGGAGGAGATGGTGGGCGGCTCGCCCACGCCGCGGACGCCGTAGGGCGCATTCGGGTCGGCATACTCGAGTACGTCGATCCGCATCGGGGGCATGTCGAGGATGGTCGGGATCAGGTAGTCGGTGAAGGACGGGTTCCTGATTTTGCCGCCCTTGATCAGGATCTCCTCCATGAGGGCCAGTCCCAGCCCTTGCGCCGAGCCGCCCTGAATCTGCCCTACGACCGCTTGCGGGTTGATGGCCTTTCCGACGTCCTGCGCGCAGTCCAGCGCGACGACCTTGACCAGGCCGAGCTCGGTATCTACGTCGACGACCGCGCGATGCGCCGCGAACGCGTACTGCACGTGGGCAAACCCCTGCCCGGTCTCCGGGTCGACTGCCTCGGTCGGGCGGTGGTGCCACTCGACCGTCTCGTCGATGACCTCCTCGCCGAGCAGGTCTGCCAGGTCGCCGATGACACCCTCGCTCTGCGAGACCACCTTGCCGCCGTCGAGCCGCAGGCCTGGCACGGAGTGGCCGAGCCGGTGCTGGATCAGCGCGAGCGCACGCGCGCGCACCTTCTCGCAGGCGGCCTTGACCGCGCCGCCGGTGACATAGGTCTGCCGTGACGCGGACGTCGATCCGCCGCTGCCGACCTGGGTATCCTTGGGATGCACGATGACCCGGCGGACGCCGAGCTCGGTGCGCGCGATTTGCCGTTCGACAGTAACCAGTCCCTGGCCTACTTCGGCCGCTGCGGTGTGCACCGTCACCGTCGCCTCGCCCGCCACCGTCTCGAGCCGCACCCTGGCGGTGGAGTAGTCGTCAAAGCCCTCGGAGAAGCCGACGTTCTTGTAGGCCACCGCGTAGCCGATCCCGCGCATCACGCCCTCACCGTGGGTGGTGTTGGCCACGCCGCCGGGCAGGTCACGCAGGTCCGGCTCACCGTCCGCCGTTCGCGGCGGCGGCAGCGGCATCGCCTGCACCCGCCGCAGCAGCTCCTCGACCGGTGCCGGGCTGTCGATCACCTGCCCAGTCGGTGCTTGCGACCCCTCACTCAGCGCGTTGCGGCAGCGTAGCTCCACCGGGTCCATCCCGAGCTCGGCAGCCAGCTTGTCCATCTGGGCCTCGTACGCGAAGGCGGCCTGCACCGAGCCGAAGCCGCGCATCGCCCCGCACGGCGGATTGTTGGTGTACGCGCCGTACGCGTCGACCTGCGCGTTCGGCACGACGTACGGGCCGGCACCCATCGTGCCGGCGTTGCCGACCACGGCCGGGGTGCTCGACGCATAGGCGCCGCCGTCGAGGTAGATCTGCGCCTTGACGTAAACCAGTGTGCCGTCACGGTTGGCGCCGTGCTCGAAGCGCATCCTGGCGGGATGGCGGTGCACATGACCGTAGAAGGACTCCTCCCGGTTATAGACCATCTTCACCGGCTTGCCGGTGTGCAGCGCCAGCATGCACGCGTGCACGTGCATCGACAGGTCCTCGCGGCCGCCGAACGCGCCGCCCACCCCGGCCAGCGTGAGCCGCACCATGTCCGGGGGCAGGCCAAGCGCGGCGCAGATCTGCCGCTGGTCCACATGCAGCCATTGCGTCGCGACGTACAGCTCCACGCCACCGTGCGGGACCGGCACGGCCAGCCCTGACTCCGGGCCGAGGAAGGCCTGGTCTTGCATGCCCACCTCGTACTCACCGATCACCACGACGTCGGCCACGGGTTCGGGCACACCTTTCCTGAGTCGCAAGTGCCGGACGAGGTTGCCCTGCGGGTGCAGGGCGGCCCGTTCCCTGGACAGCTCACTGACGGTCCCGGGGGCGTCGTGCACCTGATTCCACCGCGGATGGCCGAGGGCCTCGCGGGCGTCGGTGACCGGCTCATACACGTCGTAGTCGACCCTGATCCGCTTGGCCGCCCGGCGCGCGAGCTCAGGGTGATCGGCGGCGACGAGGGCGACCGGCTCGCCCTGGTAGCGCACCGTGTCGACGGCCAGTACCGGCTGGTCGACGATCTCCAGCCCGTAGAACTTGCTGCCCGGCACGTCCTCGTGGGTGAGCGCCGCGTAGACGCCGGGCTCGGCGAGCGCGGAGCCGATGTCGATGGAGCGGATCCTGGCGTACGGATGCGGGCTGCGCAGCGTGACACCCCAGACCATGCCGTCCATCCACATGTCACTGCCGTAGGCGAACTCGCCCTTGACTTTGGGCGTGCCGTCAGGCCGGCGCGGGCTCGCGCCCACGCCCTCGCCCGCCGGCGCCGTCAGGCCTTGCGGTGCCCCTGTGGTCGGTACGGTCATCACGTCACCCCTGCCCGGTTCAGCAGCGCGTGATTGGCGGCCGCCGCCCTGGCCGCCACCTCGGTCTCATCGACGGTCACTACCCGTCCGCGCTCGATCACCGGCCTGCCCTGCACCAGCAGCACCTCCAGCGGCGGTGGCGCGCCGAGCACGAGTGCAGCGACCGGGTCGTGGATGTCCGCATGCGCGAGCGTGTCCAGCCGCCACAATGCGATGTCGGCGAGCTTGCCCGCCTCCAGTGAGCCGATCTCGCGCTCGCGGCCGAGAACGCGGGCCCCGCCCATGGTGCCCATCTCCAGCGCGTCACGGACCGTCAGCTCGGTGGGGCCGCCGCGGGCACGGGCGAACAGCAGCGCGTGGCGGACCTCTTCGAGCAGCGAACACGCCTCGTTGGAGGCGGCCCCATCGACTCCCAGGCCGACCGGGATGCCTGCCTCACGCATATCGTGCGCCCGTGCGATGCCGGCGCCGAGCCGCGCGTTCGACGACGGGCAGTGCGCAATGCCGGTGCCAGTGCTCGCGATCTTGGCCACCGCGGCGTCATCGAGGTGGACCGCGTGGGCGAGCCACACATCGGGCCCCAGCCAGCCGAGGCTGTCCATGTAGTCCACCGGCGAGCTGCCGAAGCGTTCACGGCAGAACGCGTCCTCGTCCAACGTCTCGGCGAGGTGAGTATGCAGCCGTACGCCCTTGCGGCGGGCCAGCGCGGCCGCCTCGGTGAGCAGCTCCTCCGTCACGGAGAACGGCGAGCACGGCGCCACGCCGATCCGCACCATGGATTCGGGCGACGGATCATGATGAGTGTCGATGGCTGTCTCGGTGGCGGCCAGAATTTCCTCGGCGTCCTCGACGATGTGATCGGGCGGAAGGCCGCCGTCGCTCTGCCCCAGATCCATCGAGCCTCGCGTCGGATGGAAACGCAGCCCGACTTCGCGCGCCGCGGCGATTTCTGCCGCGAGCAGGTCCCCGCCGCCACGGGGGAACACATAGTGGTGATCAGTGGTGGTGGTACACCCGGTGGTCGCCAGCCACGTCAGCCCGGCCCTGGCCGCCGCGAATACGATCTCCGCGTCGATGCAGCCCCACACGGGGTACAGCTGGGTCAGCCAGCCGAACAAGGTGGAGTCGACCGCCAGGCCGCGCGTGGACCACTGGTAGAGGTGATGGTGGGTGTTCACCAGGCCCGGCGTGGCCATGCACCCGGTGGCATCGACATACCGGGCGCCGGGAAGGTCGCGGGGGGCCGGGCCGGCGGCGACAGCAGTGATGCGTTCGCCCTCGACGACGACATGGCCGGGGGCGTGCTCACTGCGTGGGGCATCCATGGTCACCACCACGCAGCCGTCAAATACCAAAGGCGGGCTCATCGCTGGCTCGCGGTGGCTCGTTGTGCGGCCAGGCGGACCGCTTCCATGATCTTTTCGTAGCCGGTGCAGCGGCACAGGTTGCCGGCGAGCGCCTCGCGGATCTCCGCGTCGGTCGGCGCCGCCTGACGTTCGATGAGATCGTGGGCGGCGACGAGCAGCCCCGGCGTGCAGAAGCCGCACTGCACCGCGCCCGCCTCGAGGAAGGCCTGCTGGACGGGAGACAGCTCGTCGCCGGACGCCAGTCCCTCGACCGTGCGCACGTCGCGCCCGTCGGCCTGGCCCGCCGCGACCAGGCATGCACAGGCCAGGACCCCGTCGAGGTAGATCGTGCACGAGCCGCACTCGCCTTGCTCGCACGCGTTTTTGGAGCCGGGGAAGCCCATGCGCTCACGCAGGACGTACAGCAGGCTCTCGCCCTCCCATACGTCATCAGCCCGATGCTGCTCGCCGTTGACGGTGCAGGTGATGCGCATAGCGTTCACCCCTTCCGGTAGTCGTTCCAGGCCCAGACCAGCGCGCGCCGCGCCATTACGGACAGTGAGTGGATGCGGTACCGTGCGGTCCCGCGGACGTCGTCGATCGGGGAGGCGGCATCGGCGATGAGATCCGCGAAGCGGCGACTGGTGGCATCGGGCAGCGCGCCGTGCGACTCCCACAAGCCGTCCTCGGCTAGCGACTGGGCGAGGAATTCCTCCGCCGCCAGCGCACGGCGTGGCGTGGGGGCTGCCGACCCGATTCCGGTGCCGACGGTCCCGCGATCGGGATGCAGGGTCACGGCGAACGCGGTCACGGAGATGACCATCGCGTTCCGGGTGCCGATCTTGCAGAACTGCTGCGGTCCGGCCGGAGGGACCATCAGCACCGCCTTGATGAGTTCGTCGGGGTGCAGGGCGTTCCGTTTCACGCCGGTGTAGAACTCATTGGCGGCAATCTGTCGCGAGCCGCGCACCGACTCGACCTCGATCCGCGCGTACCCGGCCAGCAGCGGCGGATGCGAGTCGCCAGCCGGCGAGGCAGCACCGAGGTTGCCGCCGACCGTTCCCCGGTTGCGGATCTGGGGTGACCCGACAGTCCGCGATGCCATCGCCAGTCCCGGCAGCCGGCCGCCGAGCTCAGTCAGGATGCGCGTATAGGTAAGACCGGCGCCCAGCCAGATGCGCCCGTTCTCCGGCGCCCACTGCCTCAGCTCGCTCACCCTGGTGAGGTCGAGCAGGTATTCGGGTCGGTACCGGTCGAAGTTCAGCTCGACCATGACATCCGTGCCACCCTGGATGGGCACGGCCCGCGGATGCGCTGCCTTCATCTGCAGTGCCTCCGCCCATGTTCCCGGCTGCAGGAAATCCATGACGTCTTCTCCTTCGGCGTTACCCGGTTGGCTGGCTTTCCTCGCCGCCCAGGCGCAGTCGGCTGCTAGGCACGGCTGCCGCGGCGCGGTCGGCGGCGGGGCCTGGGCTGAGGACGGCGGCGAGCTGGTGCCGGGAGGTGATACCAGTCTTGGCGTAGATGTTGCCCAGGTGGTACTCGATGGCCTTGGCGCTGAGGTAAAGTTCGGCGGCGGCCTCCCGATTGGACAGACCGCGTGCGACGAGGCGGGCTACGACCTGCTCCTTAGCGGTCAGGCTGGGCGGGTTGGCTGGGGCTGGTGTGCCAACGATGGGCACCCCGCAGGCGGACAGCTCGGTGCCGCAGGCATCGAGGAAGGGCTTGGCGCCTAGTCGGAACAGGATCTGGTGGGCGGTGCGCAGCAGCCGGATGGCCTCCCGGCGGTTGCCGCCGGTCCGCAGCAGGCGGGCGTAGTCCATGGCGAGGAGGGCCCGCTCGAGGCAGGTGCCGCTGTGCGCTCCGGCAGCGATGCCGGCGTCGAAGGCGGCCCGGGCAGCTACGGGCTCTCCGCGGGCCATGGCCAGGTCGGCGCGGAGGCGGTGAGTGGCCAGGGCTGCAGCGGGTGGGCGGACCGGGGCCGCCTCCACCTCGTCCAGCACCTGGGTGGCCTGGTCCGGCCGGCCGACGCCAAGTAGGGCCTCAGTCAGCTGGAGCCGCCAGGTGAATGCGTCAAAGTTGCGCGTGAGCGCGGCCAGGTTCTCTTGGCGCAGCGGCGCCAGGGCGTCGAGCACGTCCTGCCAGTTGCCCTGCGCCCAGGCCAGGGTGGCCTCGGCCACGCTGGCGGCGACCAGCTGGCCCGGCACGTCAATGTGGCGGGCGGCCTGCCGGGCGGCCGCGACATGCTCGGTGGCGAACTCCCACTCGCCGCGCATAGCGTAGATGTCGACGGCTACCTTGTGCGCCTGCGCCAGGAACCAGAAGTGGCCGAGATCACGGGCGAGTGAGACCGCCAGCTCGGCGTGCGCTGCGGCATTGTCCCATTCTCCCAGTCCGTACTCTGCCTGGGCCAGCGCCGCGTAGGCGTCGGGAAGGCTGCGCAGCGGCGCGCCGGCCCGAGCCCATCGCACGACCGCCTCCAGGTCCTGGCTGGCGCCGGCGTAGTCCCCGATGGTGG
>DATIYI010000021.1:0-2479 GCA_035517695.1 Streptosporangiaceae bacterium | reverse complement strand
GCACCGCCCGCCGGGCCCTCATCGTCTAGGCTGACATGGCTCACCGACCTCTCATCGCCGCGCCAGCGACCCCGCACGACACTACTACTCTCAGTAATATTGTGTTGCGCATTGTGAGAACCCGGCAGGAATCCGCACCTTACGCTGATCGATATCCGCCTGCTGACACTCGCAACTGACGCCAGCAAGACCGGCAATCGTGTCGCACCACGACAGACTCCCGGAGCCGAGGTCACCCGGGTGAGCGACGTTCCCGCGCCGAGCTGCAGCCCTCCGGAGCCGTGTGTGGGTTACGCGGGTACGGCGCCAGGGCACCGAGGGACACCATCACTATTTCCGCCGGGCCGCGTCAGCGGGGGGGTGATTCCGGCGGAATCACCCCCCCGGCTCTCCTCGGACAGGCGCAGCGCCCCGGCGGCGTCCCCGCACTCGCCGGTCCAGTGGGCGATGTTGCCGGCCGTCGTAGTCGGCCTCCCCGGCCGGTGCCTCACCTACGGCATCCTGCGCCAGCCCGGCCAGGCGGAACTGCTGATCACTGAACTGGCCAGCCGGCTAGGCCTGCCCGCCCGCACGGCCGTCAAGGCACAGCCCGCTGACTGGGACCGGCTCGTAGCCAGCCTCCCCGACCCGTGCGTCATAACCGTGCTCCTGACTGGTGGCGGCCGCAGGGACATCACCAGCAGAGAGTTCGACGACGGCTCTGCGCGCTTGCCGTCGGCCTCCGCGATGCCGCACGCCGCGCCGCCCACGGCCATCCACGCGCCCACCTCTTCCTCGCCACACCGATGGGCCTCGCACTCCTCCTCGGCCATCGGTGGAACCGCATCGTTCCCACCACCGTCTACGAGGACCTGGCTGCCCTAGGCTACGAAGCCGCCTTTGCTGTCAGGGCCTGAGTTCCACCTACGTACAGGCCGCGCTGCGGTGCGGTCCGGAGAGCCCGGGGACCACGCGCGGACGTCGCCCGCGGCGCACCTCCGAAGGCCAGCCCGCGGGGAGGCAGCTCGCTTGCACGGAGTGCGCTCCCCCGTCCGCGATACTCGATGCCGTGGGCATCGACGACGTGATGGCGGCGGAGTGGGAGCGCGGCTGGCACAGCAGCGACAAGTTCATATGCGTGCACTGCATCGGGGACGACTACCTCCGGGATATCGTCGCCCGCGCCAGTACGGCGAACGAGGAGTGCTCCTTCTGCGGCACCGCCTGCACGTCCGCCGGGCGCAGACCGACGACACGCTCGACTCCACCAAGAGCGAGGACTCAGACCGGCAGCTCGTCATCGACAAGGGCACTGCCGCGGTTCTCGCGGCCTGGCGCAAGGCGCAGCTCGCCGAGCGGCTGGCGTGGGACGGCGCCTGGACCGACTCAGGCCGGGTGTTCACCCGCGAGGACGGCACGCCCCTGCGGCCAGGCTGGATCAGCGTCCGGTTCGGCACTCTCGCCAGCCGGGCCGGGCTGCCGCCGATCCGGTTCCACGACCTTCGCCACCGCGCTGCCTCGATGCTCCTAGCCGCCGGGGTCGAGCCCAAGGTCATCAGCCAGATGCTCGGCCATGCGACCGTCGCGTTCACGATGGACGTCTACACCGAGGTGGCCGAGGAGCTCGCCGAAGCCGCTGCCGCGGCGATTGCCGCGTTCATCCCGCGTCGCGGTCAACTAGGCATAAGCAGTTGAACTGTCTCATACGCTACATGTAGCGTATGAGACATGTCGCCAGAGGAGGCGGAGCAGATGCTCAGCGAGTGGGTCATCGTCACTCGCGACCGGGATACGCGCGTTCGGGCCGCTCTCACGGCCGGCCTGAGCAAGCACCGGGTGCACCGGCTGACCGGCATCGGCCGGTCGACGATTGACCGCATCCTCGCCGCCGCTGCGACCGGAGGGGCCATCGATGGGCCATCTGGAGGCGGTAATGATCACTGACACGAAACAGGGGCCCCGCGCAGTTTGCGCGAAGCCCCTGGTCAGGCGGGCGGAGGCTCGGGGATTTGAACCCCGGATGGGCGCGAACCCAAACCGCATTAGCAGTGCGGCGCCATAGACCGGACTAGGCGAAGCCTCCTGATGACCCAGACGGGCAGGGCCCCAGGCTACCGGTATCGCCGGAGCCGCGGCAAAGCCAGCGACGGGCTCGCTACTCGGCGAGCAGCCCGGCGTCGATGCGGAGCTTCGCCATCGCCCGCGAGACAGTGCTCTTCACCGTGCCGATGCTCACGCCGAGCACGTCAGCTGCCTCCGCCTCGGTCAGGTCCGCGTAGAAGCGGAGCACGACAGCCGCACGCATCCGTTGCGGCAGGCGGTCGATCGCGCGGCGGAGCGAGTCCTGCAGGTCGCTCTCGCCCGAGTGGTCGGCGATCACCTGGTCGGGGATCTCGTCGGTCGGGAATTCCTCCAGCCGGCGACGGCGCCACCAGGAGATGTGCGTGTTCACCATGGCGCGCCGCACGTACCCGTCCACGGCCCCCCGGTCCTCAATCCG
>DATIYI010000020.1:0-3404 GCA_035517695.1 Streptosporangiaceae bacterium | reverse complement strand
AGCTTCTCGATCTTCTTGAAGACCAGCGCCGGCTTGTCTCCGGCCCGGGAGTACTCGTGCCTCCGGCTCATCTCGGCGAGCGCGGCATCCCGCTCCACCGGCGTCGGATACCAGTGCAGGCGCTGCCATTCGGGACCCAGGAGCTTGCGGAACGGGTCCCCCGGCGGCAGGCTGACCCGGATCCCGTAGGGACGCAGCTTCTCGATCGGCGGCGTGGTCAGGTTCTGCGGTTGACTGATACCCATATCGCAAAAGCTTAGCACGGGTTCCCCGAGGGCTTGAGTCGGCGGGCCGCGGTCCCCAAACTTGAGCCACGGATGGATATATAAGGAGCAGCCGATGGCCCAGGCACGCAAGCAGACGATGCCCGCGCAGGCGGAGGCCCTGCCGGGACGCACGACACCGCTCAAGGTCCGCGAGACCCACTTCGTCAACGGTCACCGCACCGTACCGCCTTTCCCGGCGGGGTTGCGCGAGGCGGTGTTCGGGCTCGGCTGCTTCTGGGGCGCGGAGCGGCTCTTCTGGGAGCTGCCCGGCGTCTACTCGACCGCCGTCGGTTACGCCGGCGGGTTCACGCCGAATCCCACCTACGAGGAGGTCTGCACCGGCGAGACCGGGCACGCCGAGGTGGTGCGCGTCATCTACGATCCGAAGAAGATCGGCTACGAGCAGCTGCTGAAAGCGTTCTGGGAATCACACGATCCCACCCAGGGCATGCGCCAGGGGAACGACATCGGCACGCAGTACCGCTCGGTGATCTACGTGCTCGATGAGGCGCAGCGCGCGGCAGCCGAGGAGTCGCGGCGCATCTACCAGACAGGCCTCACGGGCGTCGGGCGCGGTGCGATCACCACCGAGATTCGCGATGCGCCGGAGTTCTTCTACGCTGAGGACTACCACCAGCAGTACCTGGCGAAGAACCCGGAAGGCTACTGCGGGATCGGCGGCTGCGGGGTGCCCTTCAAGACCGAGGAGCTACAAAAGCGTCAGAAGGCATGAGAGCCGGTTAACCGAGGCTTTTGATTCAAGCGCGACCGTCCCCGGCCAGGAATCGTGGCGACCTACTCCGCCTGACTCATGATCCGCATCAGCCGATAGGTGTATTCGACGCTTTCATCGAACTCCTCGACACCGACGCGCTCGTCGCGCCCATGCGCCCGGTTCTCATCGGCGTCGATCCAGATCCCGCTGAGGTCGTAGCTCGGGATGCCGGCGTTGCGCGTTTGTCGATCGTCGCTGAAGCCGGTCGACAGCGTCGGTACGATCGGTACTCCCGGCCACATCGAGTGCACCACCTGCGCGACGCGCCTCATGAGCGTAGCGCCGGGTACCGATTCGGGACTGACGATAGGCGCGGCATCGAGCGTCAAGGTGATTTTGGGGTCATCGAGCACCCGCACCAGTGCGGCACGCACGCTTGGCTCGCTGTCGCCCGGCAACATCCGGCACTGAATCGTCGCCCGGGCCCGCTGCGGCAGCGCATTCTCCGCGTGGCCACCGGAGATCAGCGTTGCGACGCAGGTAGTACGCAGCTGCGCATTGAAGTAGGTGTTCTGGCTCAGGCGTTCGGCGGCCGCCAGATCGGGCGGGATGCGTGCCACCGCGTGCATGTCGGCGCTGTTGGGCCCATGCGGCAGCTCGGCACGCGCCTCGAAGCTGGCGCGCGTCGTGGCGGTCAGCATGACGGGAAACCGGAACCGTTCGAGGCGGCTCAGGCCATCGGCAAGGCGGTAGATCGCATTGTCCGGACCCGGAAGGGAGCCGTGTCCGCCGGGACTGGTAGTCTCCGCCGTGTATGTCACATATGTCTTCTCGCTCGTGCCGATTTCCAGATACGCGCGCGCGCCGTTGCGATAGGCGCCGCCGCCGCCGTCGAGATTGATCACCAGCGAGGCGTCTACCAGGTCGCGGTGAGTCTTGAGCAGGAAGGCCGGCCCATTGGCATCGCCGCCGGCCTCCTCATCGGCCGTGAAGGCGACGATCAGGTCGCGTGCCGGTCTGAAGCCCTCACGGCGCAGACGGATCAGCGACTCGAGCATCGCGGCGTCGCCGTCCTTCATATCGATGGTGCCGCGACCATAGAACCAGCCATCCTTCTCCGTGAGCTTGAACGGATCGAACGTCCAGTCCTCGGCCCGGGCCTCGACCACATCGAGGTGTCCGATGAAGAGCACCGGTGGGCTCTTCCCCGCACCCCGCAGGCGCACGACGACATTGCCCTTGGTCGGATGCTCAGGCGGGGCGATGAGGACCACGTCAGCGGCCGGGAAGCCTCCGGACAGCAGGCGATCCCGGACTGCCGTTGCCGCAGCCGTGGATCCGTAGGCATGCGTCGTATTGATCTCGATCAGCTCCTTGAAGATCTCGCGCGCCAGCCTGCGATCGGCAGCGGGCGGCACCGGGCCTGGCGTTGCGCCCGCGGCGCCCATCGAGAAGCTCGTGGATAACGCGGCAATGCAGAGGAGCTCTCGAAGTTTCACGGCAGGCCTCGTCAATGGTCGTGTCGGGGTGCGGAGGCTGGTGGTGTCCATGGTGGGCGCGCTCGAGCAATCGGGGTCGCGGCTTGAGCTCATGGATTGGCGGCGATCGTCCACTCGAACTGCCCGGTCTGAAACTTGTCGTACCAGGTCCCGGTGATCTTTCCGTTTGCCAGCCGCCCGCTGAGAGTCACCTGAGTGCTCACCGAGCCGTCGGGATAGCGGCGTTGGACGCCGTTCATGACTCCGAGGTGCGTGACAGAGGAGCCAGTGACGTGGTCAGGGTCTGAGACATTCACCGTCGCGTGCGTGCGGTCGCCATTGGTGGCCAGGGTGTCGACGGTCCCGTCGGCGTTCACGGTCACCGTGCCGGTTCCGACGACCCCCGGCAACAGGCTGGTGGTTCCCCAGCCGGGATAGGGGCCGCCCGGCCTGAGGCTGGTGGCTGCGGCCGCGTGGGGAGCGGCGCGCCCCGGCGCAACACCCGCCCGGCCGCCGCCGGCTGCTGGGTTGCTGGCGGCGGCGACCGGCGCCGGTTTCGGCGCGGGTGTCGCGATGGAAGTTGCCGCCGGTGGATTCGCAGCAGGCGTGTTGGCTGTGTTCCCCTTGGGGAAAAAGAAAAACGTTCCATCCATTTCCTCGACGAGCGCCGGACGCTGTTCGTGGTTGGCCAGCCGGGCCTGCTGCTCGACCTGCTCGCGCACGTTGTGCATCGCCTGAACCACGTCGACCCCGGGGATCTTCAGCGCCTGCACCAGGGTGTAGGTAAAGAGGCCGTTGGACTTCGTGATTCCGGGGACTTCATCGAGCGCCTGCTGGTTGCGACTCGCGGAGAGCAGAATCACATTTCCCCGGGCCGGCTCGATGGGCACGATCCCGGCGGGCTCGCCGACACCGCGTGTTCTGCCCGGCTTGGGAGGGAAGGGG
>DATIYI010000019.1:0-3069 GCA_035517695.1 Streptosporangiaceae bacterium | reverse complement strand
AGGGTGCGGGCGATCGCCCGGCGCTTCGAGAACGAGGATCCCAAGCTGGCCGGTGTCGAGCGCCGGGCGCGTGCCGCGGGCCAGCGGGCGATCCAGCGCATACGGATTGTCCGAAACAAGCACGACAGCAAGATGACCTTGTTCGCGCCCCGCATCGTCGGCAGGACGCAGTGCAGGTGCCTGTGCGCTCGGACCCAGCACCTCCTTCGCGGTCTCCAAGGCGTGCGCACCTTGGCATCGCGTAGGCCGGCCGCCGGACCGCGTCGCCGTGGATACCGAGCGAGACCTTGTTGAGGAACATGGGTCCGTTGACTTCCGCCATGTCACATCCAGCGCTCGATGCCGTCGGTGAACGCGTCGAGCGCGCCGAGCACATCCCGCTCGGCCGGGCTCAGCACGTGCGCGGAGCGCATCGGCGGATCATGATGCCGTCGTCGGCAGGCTAGAGGGGGCTCCCCGGGAGGGTGCCAGGGCGACAGCGTTGCTGCACCGACTGCTGCACATGATCCTTCGTTTGCAGGTACTCAGGGAGCGGGCCCGGCCAAGGCTCATGTTCGCTTCCGGCCAGGCTTAGCCGCGATTACCGCTGGTGTCCGTTTCCCGGCTGCGTACCGCTCAGGCCAGGATCTTGGCCTTCCCGCGCTCGAACTCTTCAGCCGTGATGACTCCCCGGTCGCGCAGGTCGGCGAGCTTGGCCAGCTGGTCTGCCGAACTTTGCGAGCCTGCGGTCTGCTGGACGTAGCTACGGAATTCCTCGTCCTGCCGTTGTGCCTGCTGTACGGCTCGCTCGTGCATCTTGCCGCCGCGGACGATCAGGTAGACAAGGACACCGATCAGCGGGATGAACAGCACGAACAAGAACCAAAGCGCCTTGGCCCAGCCGGACAGGTCATGGCTTCGGAAGATGTCGATAAAGACGGTTATCAGGATCCAGATCCAGATAACCCAAAGGAAGATCTCGAAGATCGTCCAGAACGCGCCAAGCAGCGGATAGGAGTAGGAACTAGCGAGATCCATGGCGTCTCCATTCGGGGTAAATGGCTGCCCCGGTCGTACCAGCAAGCCAAAGTCGGCCCAGGGTGGTCTTTTGCATAACCGAGATCCTCGCGTGCCGACAAGTCCGGCGCCTCACCCCGCCAGGGTGATCGCGAGATGGACGACAGCGCTCATCCACCGCGGCCAGGCGAGTGACTTCTGTCCGGGCGCAACATGGTGGCAGCACAGTCCTCGTGGATCAGGGCGTTCGACATAGCGGCCCGAAAGACCGCTTCAGCCGCACAGGCCGCCCCGGCTAATGAGGCAGGACCAGGACGGTGAGAGCTGCCGGTGGCAGCGAAGAGGTGGCCACTCGCTTCACGCAGCCGTCTCACAGACTGGCCGGACGTCATCGGACTCGGGCGGATGGGCCTGGACATCCAGCGAACGCTGACCCGCGGCTTTGGATGCGGGCGGACTCGCCGAACATGCCGCACTGATCTACGGATCAGAAGGCTGGACCAACAACCGAAGCTAGAGAACCGCTCCGGTGGGGCGCGCCGGCTCCGGGATGATGACGAAGGTCCCGCGATGCCATTAACTCCGGTCACCGGCGGTACGCCACCGTCACCCACGCCCGGCGAGCTCACGCACCAGCGCGCCGCGCTGGGCCGCCGACAGCTGCGGGGCCGGTCACGTCCTGGATCAGCTGGTAACTGAACAGCCCCGCCTGCCGGGCCGAGGTCGCCGCGGCGGCCAGCTCCCACGGCGACAACTCCAGCGCCGCCAGGTGCCACCGGCGCGCCACCGCGCGGCCGCCGCGGCCAGGACCGCAGCCACCGCGTCCGCCAGCTGCGACCCGGCCAGCTCAGGCATCAGCGGATCCGCGTCCAGCTCGCGCAGCAACTGGTGAACGCCGACCGCAACACCTCCGCCCGCGAGGTGAACGGCCGCAGCCAGCCCCGTACCGTGGCAGCAGGACGGCCCAGCCGCTCAGCGATCCGCCGGGACCCTTGCGCGCCCGCCGCGCACACCAGCGCTGCGCCGATCACCGTGACCGCGTCCGCCCGCCGCCCCAAACGCTGACCGGCAGTGACACATGCGTGTGCCGGCACCCGCAACACACCACCCGCCCACCCAGACGACAGCAGCCGCTCGACGTCAGCCGTGTCCTTGCCTGCCGTGAGCATGGCGCCTCCGCGCGCCTCTGGCGGCCCTCCCGGCGGCTCGGCAAAAGACGACCGGGAGGGCCGGTCTCCGCCCGAACCCGCTCACCGCCTGCGCCAGATATTGTCTAATTTGCCCCCTACGTGGCGCAACCCAGCCCCAGCCGCCCCAGCCTCGTTCACCCCCGACGACACCGGCCTACCCACGTGCGCTCATGCCGAGAGTCGCTCAACACCCCCACTCGTGCAGCGGGCATTACACTACGACAGCAGGCGGCGGCCGCCCGGCTTGCCGTTGAAGCGGACTACCCTTGACCCCTCGATGCGAACCCTGTCCGCGACGGCCGATGGTGGTCGTGGCCGCTGGTAGATACGCGGTGCGCCGTGCCAGTGCGGTGAAAGGCGCCCGGCTGCTGCACGGGCGGGCGTGACGGTGGCCGACCGGGACGGGCGGTGCCCGGAGGAGCGCTTGGGCGGCAGCCCGCCGTCCGCCGCAGGGTGCTAAGGCGGAGCCTCGTGGACAACGCTCCGCCACGTCCTGCCCGTCGGTGCCTCCGCCCCGTCGCCCACCGACCCTAGCGACGCATAGGCCGCCGTCACCGCCACCGACTCGTCACCGCTGACAGCAACGGCGCGACCGCCCACCAGATCACCAATGCGTGCGCGACGACCATGACCGTTCACGCTTCGTCGACGAGCCTGGCGAACTGGCCGGCCGCCTCGAGCCGCGAGCTGAGCAGCACATGGGCATAGACCGTGATCGTGATCGCTGGTGACGCGTGGCCGAGCTGCTGCGACACGACGTGCACCGGCAAGCCGGCCTGCAAGATCGTCGCGTGCGTGTGCCTGACTCGCCTCCAGCGCCGTCGGCGGGTTAGCCCGGCCGACGGGGTTGCGCGCGATCAGGCCGTCATTGACGGCGGCGCCG
>DATIYI010000018.1:0-31159 GCA_035517695.1 Streptosporangiaceae bacterium | reverse complement strand
GCCGGGCCGGTCAGTCACCCAGATTCACTGGGCCATGATCGACAACATGGGCAGAAGACTCACCAAAGAAACAACACCGACATGGCGGGCACCAGCCTGCACAACGGATCTACCGGCAGCGGCCTAGATCAAACTCCCTCTAAGGATGTAACCCTATGATCAGCCCGTCGGCGGGCCTGTAACCGGCGTTTAGCGCCTAATCTACGCCCCGGCGACCATCATTTACGCGACTGCCATCTGCCGCCACCTGCTGGCGGGCTCATCGCGAGCGCGTGACCTGGCCGACCCCACGGCCGCGTTCTCGCGGTGGGCAAGGAGCAGGGGCGCGGCGGTGGAAGCGACATCTAGGCGGCCGTGCCGGCATGCGGGGCGACTCTCAGGCGGGAGTCCTTCCCCCCGACCTCGGCGCTGAACCGGGCTCAGTGAGGCTGAACACACCACACAACACGCCACACTGGGTAGACCCTCGGCCGACCCCGCCAACGCCGTCCGCGCTCCGTTTTTCCAGCTGTGATTCGGCGTCCCCGCACCGCACCGCGCCCGTTGCCCGCGACCCAGGACTTCGGCGCGTGGACGGCAGCGGTACACCGCCGAGCCGCTGCCGTCCCGGTTGGGGGAGCTACTACTTCTTCTTGGCTTTCTTGCTCTTCTTGGCCTTCTTGCTCTTCTTGGCCACGCTTATCAACCCACTTCCGACTCGACAGGTCAACGATATGTTGACCGGGCAGCGTCAACGTATCATTGACAGGTACCGGTTGTCGATACGCTGTGACGGTGGCCTCCAAGAGTCCCGTCAGGCGGATCACCGCGGCGCTCGGCGCTCTCGACGTCGCCGACGGGCCGATTAGCCGACTCGAAGCTGCCCGGCGCCTGCGAGAAGCGGCAGAGGAGCTGGAGGCCGCCCAGGTTGAGGCCGCCCGCAAGGCCGGTGCCACTTGGAATGAGATCGGCGCGTGCTACGGACTCACAAAGCAAGGCGCCCAGCAACGCTTTCGGGCTGCTCGCGACCAGGCCAAGGCCGTTACTGCGGCGCCAAAAAGGAAGAAGGCTGGTCCGATGGCTTGATCCTCCCAGTACCCCCGTGCTCCCGGCGTCGCGAGGCAGGCAGCGGATCCCAGCGCGCAGCCGTTCAGAATAATAATGCTTAACGGCTCACGCGGGGTGGCACTATCCTGCTCAGCCGGTTACGGCAGGGTGAGGATCTCGCGGCCCGAGTCGGTCACCAGGATGGTGTGCTCGAACTGCGCGGTTCGCTTGCGGTCCTTGGTGACGGCGGTCCAGCCGTCCGGCCAGACGTCGTAGTCGATGGTGCCGAGGGTGAGCATCGGCTCGATCGTGAACGTCATGCCCGCCTCCATGATCAGCGGGACGGACGGGTCGTCGAAATGCGGCACGACGAGGCCGGAGTGAAATGTGGTGCCGATGCCGTGCCCGGTGAAGTCGCGCACCACGCCGTAGCCGAAACGGCGGGCGTAGGACTCGATGACCCGGCCGATGGCGTTCAACGGCCTGCCCGGCGCCACCGCGCGGATGCCGCGGTACATCGCCTCCCTGGTGCGCTCCACGAGCAGGCGTGACTCTTCGCTGACGTCACCCGCAAGGAATGTCGCGTTGGTGTCCCCGTGCACTCCGCCGATGAAGGCGGTGATGTCCACGTTGACGATGTCGCCACCCTTGATCACCGTGTCGTCGGGTATGCCGTGGCAGATGACTTCGTTGACCGAGGTGCACAGCGACTTCGGGTAGCCGCGGTAGCCAAGCGTGCTCGGGTAAGCCCCGTGGTCACACAGGAACTCGTGCCCGACCTGGTCGAGTTCGTCCGTGGTCACGCCCGGCTCGACGGCGCGTCCCACCTGCTCGAGCGCGAGCGCGGCAAGCCGGCCCGCGACGCGCATGCGCTCGATGATGTCGGCGGACTTGACGTTCGGTTCCCCCGTGCGCGGGCGTTTCTTGCCCACGTACTCCGGCCGGGGGATGGTTTCAGGAACCTGGCGTACCGGTGATACCCGGCCTGGCTGGAGTACGGTCGTCATGTACTGCGAGTCTAGTTGACATGAATCAATCGCAGCGCTGGTGGTACTGCCTCAAGCACAAGACCGTGGAGCCGGAGCCGGGATGCCCCGCCAAGGACCGACTCGGCCCCTACGCGAGCAAGGAAGATGCCGAGCACGCGATAGAGATCGCTCACCGCCGCAACGAGGAGTGGGACGCGCAGGATCGCGATTGACGTGACTTTCGCCCGTTTGCGGGCGGGCGCGGGTCGCGCGCGGCGGCGGCGCGAGTTTGCGGGCCGTACGCCCGGTAATCTATGGGCGTCTGCGGAGAGGGGGTGCGCGTGACCGGCTACCAGCCCGGGCAAGGGCTGCCGCCCGCGGCGCAGGCGCGGATGGCCGAGATCCGCGGCAGTGGCACGTGGGGGTCCGCGCTGTCCACGGCGGAGTTCGCCGCGATTCGCTCCGCCGGTTTCGAGCCAGTTGGCCAGGTGCTCGGCGCCGCGGTCTACAACATCGGCTATTCCGGCGGGTACTACTGCCCAGGCGCGTGGGCCGGCCGGGGAACGGGCTACTGGGGCGGCATGACGCCTGCTGCGAGCGAGACTCAGGTGTCCGGGCGCGGCGGCTGGGCGTCGTTCGGGCCCCTGGTGCAGACAATGTACGAGGCGCGGCGCACGGCGATCGGCCGGATGAGCGCGGAGTGCGCGGCGCTCGGGGGTCACGGCGTGGTCGGCGTGGGGCTGGACATCGGGCCATTCCCTGCCGGTGGACTGGAATTCAAGGCGATCGGCACCGCGGTGCGCGCACCAGGTGCCGTCTACCCTAGGGCACCGTTCACCTCCCACCTGACCGGCCAGGACTTCGCGAAGCTGATCGCTACCGGGTTGGTTCCCGCGGCGCTTGTCCTGGGCATTTCGATCGGCTCCAGGCACGACGACTGGCGGACCATGGGGCAGATCGGCTGGGGAGCTGGCAACGTCGAGATCTCCGGATACACCGAGCTGGTGAATGCGGCGCGAAACGACGCCCGGGTCCAACTGGAGAAGGACGCCCGCGCTCACGGCGCCGATGCCGTGGTCACCTCGCGGATGGAGTTGCGGATGCGGGAGCGTGAGTGCCCGGCCCAGGAGGGCCGCAGGGACCACATCGCGGAGGCAACCTTCGTGGGTACCGCGATCGCACGTTTCGACCGCTCGGCCAAACCGCCGCCGCCGAGCCTGGCCATACTGTCGCTCGATCCACAGCGACGGCAGGCCGCCCGCGTCAGGCTCGGGTCCTGACGGTGTCGGCGACCAAACATTGGCACGCGGCCGGTCAGGTCATACACGGCCTTACCGCCAGACGTTCCTGCCTGGCACACGGTCTTGCCGACACACGGTCTTGCCGGCACACGGTCTTGCCGGCACACGGTCTTGCCGGCACAAGGTCCTACGGGTACACGGAGCACGCAGTCGAGGGAGACGCGATGACGGAGCAGCAGCAGGGGGCCGGCCTGGCCGCGCAGGGCGTACCGCAGGACGCGATGCGCCGCCTGGCCGAGCTTCAGCCAGGCAGGCCAGGTTCCATTTTCACCTCCGACCTGTCGGTGAACGAGTTCCTGCTCGTACGTGAGGTCGGTTTCCGGCCCGTCGGCCTGGTGCTCGGCAGCTCGATCTATCACGTGGGCCTGCAGGTCGGCAGGTGGGGGAAGAACCAGGAACTCGATGTGCTGTCCCAGGCCATGTACCACGCACGCGAACTGGCGATGACGCGGATGGAGGCCGAGGCGGACGCGCTGGGCGCGGACGGCATCGTTGGTGTCAGGCTGGATGTGGAGATAAAGGAGTTCGGCAACGACATCGCCGAGTTCATCGCCATCGGCACCGCGGTCAAGGCCGAGCCAGGCGCGGGCGGCAGCGCGGGCAGCGGGGTGACCAAATGGCGGAACAACAAGAACCAGCCGTTTACGTCCGACCTGTCCGGCCAGGACTTCTGGACGCTGATCCGGGCGGGGTACGCGCCGCTCGGCATGGTGATGGGATCGTGCGTCTACCACATCGCGCACCAGCGGCTCGGCGGCGTGCTCGGCAATATCGGGCGGAACGTCGAGCTCGAGCAGTTCACCCAGGCCTTGTACGACGCGCGCGAGCTGGCCATGAGCCGGATGCAGGCGGAGGCGGAGGAGTTGCACGCGGAGGGCATCGTGGGCGTTCAGCTACGCCAGCACAGCCACCAGTGGGGCGCGCACACGACGGAGTTCTTCGCGATCGGCACCGCGGTGCGCCCGCTCCGCCAAGATCACGTCATTGAGCCGCCGACGATGGTGCTCAGCCTCGACGCCTGAGCCGGCCGGCGGGCACCGACAGGGGTCATCGGCGCCCCGGTAACCCGTTTCATCATCGAAATCTGTCCGTGGCGCCCGATGGCCAAATAGGGTGTCGGGGTCGGCTGGTCGCCCCGGGTCGTGCCCGCGTCAGTCCTCGGTTGAGCCGCTGACGGCGTCGAGCAGCCGGGCGAGTCGTTCACGCAGCCCCGATCTGCGCTCACCTTCGATCTCGCCGGCGGCGGCGCTGACGAGGTGCTGCGCGCCGTCGAACGAGACGGGGGAGGTGGCGGGGGGCACGGCAAGCGCCTCGTGCGCGAGTTGCTCGAGTTCGCCGTCTCCTTGATCGAGCGCGACGACGGTGGCCCCGATCCGCTTTGCGTCGCTCACCCGTTCAAGCAGCGGGGCCGGTGCGGCTTCCACCGCGACGACGAACAGTGTCTCACCGCGCTGTGCCGCCTCAAGCCGCTCCAGGCCGATGCCCAGGTGCGCTGGCGCGCCTGGCGGCGGCGACCAGCGGATCAGGGTCGGCATCAGAGCCGGCATTCCGCCGAGCCGGGCCTCGTCCTCCAGGTGGGCGGTGACGTGCCAGGGGTCATCGCCTGGAGTGCCGACGACGAGCAAGCCGCCCGGGCTGCGGGTGAAGCCACGCAGGGCCCTGCCGAGCCTTTGCGTGCGTTCGAGCCACCCAGTCGGTCCGAGCAACTCCCGCAGCGCGGCCACCTGGTTCGCGTCCATTCCTTCATGGTGCCGGGCACCGCAGTCCAGCGCACCATTTACCGGTTATCGGCGGGCGACTTTGAAGGGGTGGCGGCCGCCCCTGGCGGCGCGGGCAGGCCCGGCTTGTTCCGGCGGCGCCCCGCGGCCATGGCCCGCGGGGCAGCCATCCGCCCGCGAGGCGGCCACGGGCCCAAGGGAGCGGCCGTGGGCTGGCAGAATCCGCGTACCCTCGCCGGGGCGCGTGCGGGCTGGGCCGGGCCGTAATGGCAGGATCGGGTGCATGGCGAAACCGCAGCGCGATTCGGACAGCAGGCTCAGCGCCGAAGAGCCGGGGGGCTCCGCAGGCGAGGCGGCTGCCGCCGCGGCCGAGCGGCCGCCGCGACGGGGCTCCGCAGGCGAGCGCCGACCGCAGCGCGGCGCGGCCGGGGAAGCGGCGGCCGCCCGGGGAGCGGCCGGGGAAGCGGCGGCCGCCCGGGAAGCGGCCGGGGAAGCGGCGCAGCCAGACGTGGCGGACCTGGTCATCGGCATCCTCGGCGGCACCGGCCCCGAAGGCCGCGGGCTCGCGCGCCGGTTCGCGATTGCGGGCAACACCGTCCTCATCGGCTCACGCAGCGAGGATCGTGCGATTGCCGCGGCAGCGGACCTGGACGCTGGACCTGACGTGCGAGGGCTGCCCAACGACGCGGCCGCGCGCGAGGCCGACGTCGTGATCGTGGCGGTGCCGTGGGAGGGTCACGCCGCGCTGGTCGCATCGCTCGCGGCGGAACTCGCCGGCAAGATCATTATCGACTGCGTGAACCCGCTGGGTTTCGACAAGCAGGGCGCCTTCGCGCTTCGCGTGGAGGAGGGCAGCGCCGCGGAGCAGACCGCGGCGCTGCTGCCGGGTAGCCGCGTGGTCGGCGCGTTCCACCACGTGTCCTCGGTGCTGTTGCTTGACCCTGAGATCGCCGAGGTGCCAATGGACGTGCTCGTGCTTGGCGACGACCGCGCGGCCACCGACGTGGTGCAGGCACTGGCCGCGCGCATCCCCGGCACGCGCGGCGTCTACGCGGGCCGGTTGCGCAACTGCAGCCAGGTGGAGGCGCTGACCGCTAACCTCGTCGCGATCAACCGGCGCTACAAGGCCCACGCCGGCCTGCGCATCACAGACGTATGAGCTTCGGACCGGATCCTGCGGGGATTCGGGGGTCGCCCCCCGGGGCGATACGGCCCTGACGGGCGCCGCGGGGATTCCCGGCCGGTCGCCACCGTGCGGCCGCTGAGCGCGTCCGGAGTTGGGGTGCCGGAGCGGGCAGCGGCTGTCCAGCCGTGTCCTCAGCAATCGGAGGGGCCGCAGCATCGGGGCAGCGTCAGCGATAGGCGTGCTCCTCGGCAGGGAACGCACCGGAGCCGACGTCTGCCGCGAAGGACTGCGCCGCGGTACGGAGCGCGCCCGCCACGTCGGCGTACTTTCTGACAAATTTCGGCGTCCGCGCCGAAAGCCCTGCCATGTCCTGCCAGACAAGGACCTGCGCGTCGCAGCCTGGGCCGGCGCCTATCCCGATGGTCGGGATCGACAGGGAACTCGTGACCCTGGTGGCGAGTTCCGCGGGCACGCATTCGAGAACGACGGAGAAGGCACCGGCCGCCTCGAGTGATTTGGCGTCGGCGACAAGTTGCTCGCCATCCTCGCCCCGTCCCTGGACCCGGTATCCGCCGAACGCGTGCACCGACTGCGGGGTGAGGCCAAGGTGTGCAATTACCGGGATGCCCGCCGCGACAAGTTCCTCGACCTGGTGCAGCACGCGTCGCCCGCCCTCGAGCTTGACCGCGTGTGCGCCTGACTCCTTCATGAACCTGATGGCGGCGGCGAGCGCCACGTCGGCGGACGCCTGGTAGGACCCGAACGGCATGTCGGCGACGACCATGGCCCTGCGGGTGCCGCGCACCACGGCGGCGGCGAGCGGGATCAGGTCGTCCAGCGTAACCGGGATGGTGGAATCGTGGCCGTAGACGACCATCCCGGCCGAGTCACCCACGAGCAGCACCGGGATTCCGGCCTCGTCGAAGACCCGGGCGGTCAGCGCGTCGTACGCGGTAAGCATCGGCCATTTCTCGCCGCGCACCTTGGCCGCCGCGATGTCGCGGACGGTTACGCGCCTGTTCGCGGCGCCCCCATACAGAGCCGTGGGCTGACCGGATACAGCAGCGTGTGCAATAGGAGCAGTCATGACACAACCTCCTGGCCTCGAGGCGCCCTGCTGGCGTCCCCGGACGTTCTGAGCATGACATGTCCAGAACCGGCATTCCAACCCCCCGGCGTGACCGTGCGCCAACTCGGGACCTCTGGCCTTAAAACGATGAGCACGGCCGCGGCCGTGCGGCCCGCCAACTTGAGACCTCTGGCCTTAAAACGATGAGCACGGCCGTGGCCGTTCGGCCGCGCCAGCCCGGGGACCTCCGGTTCTTGAACGATTAAACGGCTGGGCACAGATGCACCGCAGGCCCGGAATACATTCCGAAACGGGACAGTTCCGTATCGGTGTCAGATGCGGTAAAGCGACCCACTCTTGAAAGGCATCATGCCTGAGCACAGCACTGCTCCAGGCGGGCGCATCGCCCCAGGAGCACAAGTCCGCACTCCGGCGCACGCCGATGCCGCGCAGACCGCGACATCCGCGCGGGTTTATCGCCGCCGCTGGCTGATCCTCGGCGTCCTGGTCGTCGGCCTGCTCGTCATCGTCCTCGACAACACCGTCCTGAACATCGCGCTGAAGACGATCGCGGACCCGAGCGGCGGCCTGGGCGCGACTCAGAGCCAGCTCGAATGGGCGATCAACTCCTACACGCTGATGTTCGCCGGCCTGTTGTTCACGTTCGGCGTGCTCGGCGATCGCATCGGGCGCAGGCGGATGCTCATCATCGGCCTGCTGCTTTTCGGCGTCGCCTCGCTGCTTTCCGCGTATTCGCAGACGCCCGATCAGCTGATCGCAGCGCGGGCGGCCATGGGCTTCGGCGGCGCCGCGGTCATGCCGCAGACGCTGTCCATCATCTCGAACGTGTTCGATCCGCGCGAGCGCGGCCGCGCCATCGCCATCTGGGCGGCAGCGGTCGGCGCAGGGATCGCGATCGGGCCGGTGCTCGGCGGCCTGCTGCTGAACCACTTCTGGTGGGGCTCGGTCTTCCTGATCAACGTACCGATCGTCGTGGTTGGTGCGCTCCTCGTGCTGCTCATCGTCCCCGAGTCGCGTAACCCTGACCCAGGTAAGGTCGACGTCCTCGGCGTGCTACTGTCCGTCGCCGGCCTCGTGCTCGTGGTCTACGGGATCATCGAGGGAGGCGACACGGGTTCGTGGGTGCGGCTTGACGTGCTCGGCCCCGTCGTCGGCGGGCTGGCGGTGCTGGTGCTGTTCGGCTGGCATGAGTCCCGGATCAGCCACCCGTCGCTCGATGTCCGGCTGTTCCGCGACCCGCGCCTTTCTGCTTCCGTCGGCGCCATCGGCCTGGTGTTCTTCGCGCTGGCGGGCGCGATCTTCTTCATCAGCTTCTACATGCAGAATGCCCGCGGATACAGCCCGCTTGATGCCGGGCTGTTGACGCTACCGCTCGCCGCCGGACAGATGCTTTTTTCGCCACGCAGCGCTACGCTGGTGCGGAGGTTCGGGGCCAAGGCCGTCACCACGATCGGCCTGCTGCTTGTTGCCGTGGCGCTGGCCGGCTACTACCTCCTCGGCGTGGACACGCCGATCTGGGTGCTCGGCGTCATCTTCTTCGTCCAGGGCGCAGGGATGGCCAACGTCATGCCGCCCGCCACCGAGGCTGTGATGTCGGTGCTGCCGCGCGAGCGCGCTGGCGCTGGCTCGTCGCTGAACAACACCGCACGTCAGGTTGCCGTCGCGCTCGGCGTCGCGGTGCTCGGCTCGATCCTCGCGCAGGTTTACCGTGGTCAGCTAAGTCCGTACCTGGGCGGCCTGCCGGCCGGCGCGCGCGGGACCGCGACCGCATCGATCGCGGGCGCCCAGGCTGTCGCGCAGCAGCTAGGGCCGGCAGGCAACCCGCTGCTCGCCCCGGCGAACGAGGCGTTCGTGCACGCCATGCACGTCACCTCGCTGATCTCGGCCGCCATCGCGCTGGTGGGCGCCACCGTGGTGTTCGTCTGGATGCCGGGGTTGCGTGGCCGGGCGCAGGCGCGGCAGGACAGCAGCGAACGCGCGCAGCATCAGGTACGGGACGCACAGCATCAGGTGCGGGAAACGGCTACTGAGCCCGCGGCCGTGTAAGGATGTGAACGTCATGACCCGCGCAGGCATGGACTCCGTCAACGTGGTTGACGCACCGGGTGTAGAAGCACCCCAGGTTGACGCGTCCGGCGTACCAGCGCCGGGCGTACCAGCACCGGGCGTACCAGCGCCGGGCGTACCAGCGCCGGGCGTACCAGCACCGGGCGCCGCGCGCCGGCCCGGGCGGCCTCGAAGTGAGGAGGCCGACCGGGCCATTATCGACGCCGCGCTCGATCTGTTCGCGGAGTCGGGCGCCGGGGGCCTGTGCATCGAGGCCGTGGCCGCCAGGGCTGGCGTCGGCAAGAGCACGATCTACCGGCGCTGGCCGGGTAAGGAAGACCTGCTCGTCGATGCGCTCGCCGCGCTGAAGGCTCCGCTGCCCGAGCCGTCGGGCGAGTCGGTCCGAGCCGACCTGGTCGCGCTGCTCCGGGTCATGTGCCAGGATTTCGCCGACCCGAGGCTGGTCCGCGCGTCCGCGCTGCTGCACGGCGAGGGAATCAAGTACCCGCGGCTGATGGAACGATTCACCGAGTCGGTCGTCGAGCCACGGCGTGCTGTGTTCAGGAATGTGTTGCGCCGCGGCATCGAGACCGGCGAACTACGCGGCGACCTCGACATCGAGGCGGCGCTGTTCATGATGACGGGCGCGATCCAGGCCATGGCGCGGTGCGGCGTCGAGCCCATTCCGGTCACCTACGCCGACCGGATCGTCGACGCGTTGCTGCAGGGCCTGACACCCCGCTGAGCGGGCGCCGCGTGGTGCGCGCTGAGCGGGCGCCGCCGCCTCGCGCAGCCGTATCGATACGAGCTTGCGGCAGTTTAGCGAGCCTTGGGCCGGGTGGCACCGGTAGTTGCCGCGCGAGCGGCGCCGGGCTGGCATTCTTGTGCTGTGCCGGAATCGGGGTCGCCTGCTGCCGGATGGCCGCGCCGCAGGGCGGACGCGGCGGCCTCGCGCCCGTTCGGGCAGAGCGCCGAGCGGTCGTTTTACTGCCGGTCGTGCCGGCTGACGGCGCGGGGCCGGTGGGTTCCGGCCGGCTGGTATGTGCTGGAGCGTGCGGTCGGCGGTGGCGGGCGGCATCTGCGGGTGGGGCTGTACTGCTCGCTGGACTGCCTGGCCGCGGCCGGCGGCGGCCAGGCCGCGGCGGAGCAGGGCGCGGGAGCTCGGCTGGGCCTGCCCGCCGGCGCCGCGCGCGGCCGGGCGCGGCTGGTCGAGATCGCGCAGACGCTCCTGCATCAGGGGGCGACGATCCGCGCGGCCGGTGACGAGCTGGGCCTGCCCACGTCGACGCTGCGGCACTGGCTCCGTGAGGCCGGGGTCCGGGTCGGTGCCGACGGCACGCTCACCGGATCCGCCGCCCCGGCGCCGTCGCCGCCGGGCAACGACAAGCAGGAGGATGCCGGTGGCGCGCGTGGCGCGGCGGCGGGGCCCGAAACACCGGCCGCTGCCGGCGGACCGCCGCCAACGCCGGCGGGCATCGGCGGCGCGCCGGTCCAGGCGCTCCATGAGCTGGCTCAGGCCGGGTTCGTCACCGACCTGGCCTGGGAGACCGGGGTGGACGGCGACGCGCACCGGCCGGTGTTCTGCTGCACGGTGACCGCCCGGGTAACGGGCATCGCCGGCCCGGTCCGCGCACGGGGCGCGGGCGGGTCGAAAGCGGCGGCGAAGGCTTCCGCCGCGGCGGCGCTGCTGGCCGGCCTCGCGGACGACCGTCCCGCCGACGAAGATGACGCGCCGGCGCGGAGGGGAGGCGTGCCATGCTGATGCCGGGCTTTGCCCGCCGCGACCTGGAACGCTCAGCCACGCCTCGACCTGGCCCGCGGGCGGGAACTTGCCGGGCAGGTTGCGAAGCGATCTGGCCCCGGCTGACGCCGTGACGGGCTCGCCCGTGCTACCCGTAATAGGTGCCGGTGATGCCGATGTGGTTCAGGGGGCATATCACGCCGGTACGGCGTCGGGGAGCGACACCCGGCTGACCGGTGGCCCAGCGCGTCGCGCCGAACGGCCGGGACCTGCCTCACGACGATGAGCGCGGTCGGAATTGGGCCTCTCGGCAGGCCCTGCGCACCGGCAGAGTCCAGGCCGACGTGCGCCGCCAGTAATGTCGGCATGCAAAACACCGATCCTGAAATGCGGCGGCAGCCGGGCGAGCGGTCACCTCGCGAGCCCAGAAATGAGCTCGGATCGCCGTTCCTCCAGCGCGGCCAGCTGAACCCGGAGCCGCTTCAGTTCGCGGTTAACGCGCGCCAGTTCTGCCCTTGCCTGCCGTTCCTTGATGTGCCGGTCGCCGTACCTTGCCTTGGCCAGATCCTCGACCTCCCTGCGAAGGAGCCGCAACCACGGGTTCCCGTGCGCCGAGCTGAGCCGGTACTGGAGGCTGCCCGCGCGAATCGCCACGGCGATCTCATCCTGGGTCAGCCCGAACTCCTGACGAGCGGTCTTGTCGCTCAGCGTCGCGCCTTTGCGCTGCCACTCTTCTTCCTGGTCGCCCATGGCTGGTCCTCGTGGCGGTCGCCGTCTGGTCCGGTGGAACGAAATTCCCGTCAGCGGCGATCGTAACCCGCTGCCGCGCTCGCCCGCGCAATATCACCACGACGCTCAGCAGGACCGCGCAGGCGTCTCATGCGGGCAACATCACGCTTCGTCGCCAAACCCGCCGGGCGGAAGGGCATGAGCGACCAAACATGCCGCCGCTGCGAACAAGCTCTTCTACCCGGCATTGCGCACACCCCACCGTCATCCCGTCTGGTCCGCGTCTGGTCCGGTCAATACGACGCTGACCCGAGTCTGCGCGCGCGCCGTCACTCTTGACATTTACCTTAGGCATTCATTAAAATCGCGCTGGCAAAATTACAGGTCGCACTTATTGCCGGTCGCGATATCGGTCGTAATAGCCAAAAGTCACCGAGCGGTAGTTACCGTTGTGGTGCACGAGACCGACAGAACTGAGTAACGAGGAAATCATATGAGAAATCTGGTCAAAGGCATCCTCGTTCTGGTGACCGGAGCGTGCCTGGCGCTGACTGACGGCGCCTCATTCGCCGCCTCGGCCGGTAACGTCAGCGAGGCTCCAGCGGCAGGCCTGCAGCCAGACGCATACGCGCTGACCGGCCACGGGCTGCACGTGACCTACGACAGCACCGGGCTCGCGGGGAAGCCGCAACTCACCTACCAGGACCAGCTGCGGACCCTGCACTTCTCCGGCTCGGCTATCCGGCGCGTCGACACCGACGCCGGAACGTGGGTCAGCGTCACGACGGTCATGACCATCGACACGGGCTCGACGACGTTCTCACTGCTTATTCCGCGCGCGACCGTGCAGAACGGGCAACACCCCCAAATTCGCACCTTCGGCATTACGACCAAGCACCGATTGACCATTGATACGCCTGCCCACGGCCAGTTGGACAGCTACCAGATCCACCCGCTGACGGGCACGGCGTCGTTCGTTGTGTTCTGAGCACAGGCAGGGCATCGTCGGCCCGGCGCGGACAGCCGTTGCGCGATCACGCGGCGGTGGCCCCAGAGGGGCACTCGGTGTCGAAGTCAGCGGCTGATCCGGCGTGGCGGCAGGTCTGGCAGCGGTATAGGACGCGCGCCGTCCAGCGGGGTGCGGCAACCGGGGCAGCGCGCCACCCGGCCGACACGCGAGATGTGCTGCACTGGTTCAAGTCCTTAGCGGGGCCGACGGTCAGTTGCTTTAGGCGGCGTCCCTGCCGCCAGGTTCCGAGGGTCCCTTAGTCGGAAACCCCACAACTCGGACATGTCTGGGACCGCGAGGCGGTTCAACCGAACCGCCGTTTGCCGCTGCCTGCTGCCGGCGAAGACCGGCGTTCGGATCGGGCTGACGCGCGATTTGAAAACGCACGCGGCCGGTGGCACATCGCGGCCAATCCTCGGCTGCGGCTGCGCGCTGCCGTCGCAGCGCCGAGCATCCCGGACATGTGGAGATTGGGCTCCGGTCCGCTATCGTATCTCCGGACCGATCCTTGGCTCTACCCCAGCTCGGGCCCCGCTTGACACGGCACCGGTCCTGCAGGGATGAATGATCCACGTCTATGCGTCGCCCGGCTTCCGGAGCATCTTCTCGATTTCTGCGACGTCCAGTTCTTCAGTGCGGATCATCTGGCGCGCGAGCTCTTCGAGTGACACATTGTGCCCCTCGGTCAGTGCGAGCAGTTTGCGGTACAGATCGACAGCACGGCGCTCCTGCGCGAGCATCTCCAGCAGCATGCCGTCGATGGAAGAGGGGTGGGTACCGACCAGTTCGCCGATACCCAGGGAAACATTTCCGCCGAGTGTCGTCACTTCTTCGCCCGCTTGCGTGGCGTGAGCGAGCGACTCCAGTGCCTGCTCGCGCATCCAGGTCATGATGGGAATCCGTGCGTGACCGAAGATCATGAGTGAGAACTGCGTATAGCGCACAACTCCCGCCAGTTCGAGCTCAACGATCTCGTTCAATACCTTCAGTGTCGCGTCGTAGTCGTACTCCATACGTGCTCCCACCTCTCTCCGATGTCCTCGCGCGTGCTGACCAGACCCATCAGCGACCAGGTAAGGCTCATCACATCACGCGCACCCCTGATACCGCAGTGGTAGGTAGGTGCGGTCTGGATAGCCGGTGACCCGCCAGTGAGACCACCCGACGTCGCGCCGGTGCCGACGTGCGTGTTGTCCTCGGGTCTTGACACTTCTCTTGAGGTCGTTGCTCCGAAGGGTGACCCTCGCGGTGAAGGCTACAAGGAGTCGCCGGGCAGTCGCGGTTTCGCGTCGGTCACATTAGTCGCAGAAGGTTGTCGGTGCAGCTCGGTGGGGCCTCGGTACGCTGGCCCGGGGCTGGGTGGGGTTGCCGCAGTTGCTGGCTGACCGGCTCGGCCGTGCGCAAGCGCCGACCGGCGGACGTGGTGGCCCGGCATCGCAGTGGGGGATCTCGCAGGCGGTGCGACGCGACAGGCACGACTGGCGTCACGGGCGGCTGATGAGTCGTCTCTGTGGCCACCTGGCCCTGTCTCCGGCCAGGTGCGGCCATAGGGACATCACCCACTGCCTCTATCAGCGACGTCTCCACCTACTCCTCCAGTGCGTTTGGCACGGACTCGCTGGGTCATGCCTGACCCGCGGAGAGGCAGGCGCGCGGGTCGTGGACGAGGGCGGCGATCTCAACCTCGCTGCCCATCGGGGCATCCGGCCATTCATTCACCCGTTGAGCCCGCCAGTTCGGCTAGGTGCCTGCGGGGTTCGACGATCAGGTGTCCCAGGTAGCCGGGGCTACCGTCGCGGCCTGGCGGCGCCTGGTGCCGCGTGCGAGACGGCCACCAGGTTGTCCTCGCCGACCGCGCCGCCGGGCAACAGCGCTCCATGCTCGCGGTGTTTTCTGCAGGTGAAGCAGTCTGTCGAGGTGTAATTCCTGGCCATCGCAGCGATCTTCGCACGCCGGCCGTCAGCGGTCGATGGTGATCGGTGGCCGCCACGTGCGCCCGTGGAGCTAAGGAGCGGAGCTAAGGAGCCGGAGCTAAGGAGCTGAGCTAAGGAGCGGTGCGCCCACGTAGCCAGTCGGCAAACTCCGTGGCCACGATTCGCTCGTCGTGTACGCCGTCGGACGCGGGGGAGCAGAGCCAGCGGATCGGCTCCGCCATGACCGACGGGTCGAGCAGGGCCGCGCGCGTACCGGCCGGGATCCCCGCCGGGATCATGCCGGTCGCGGTTGCCCCGCCGGGCAGGAGCATGTTCACGGTGATGCCGGTCCCGGCGCAGTCCGCGGCCATGATCCGCGACAACGACTCGGTCGCCGCGCGGGAGGGTCCGTAGGGGACGAAGCCCGCCCGCCGCATCGTCGCGTGACTGATCGCGATGTTGACAACCTTGCCGCGGCCCGCCGCGACCATCCGCGGGACGATCGCCCTGGCCATGAGGAAGTACCCCGTCACGTTCACCAGCATGAGGTCGGCGAACCCCTCCGGGGTGACCTCCCAGAATGGCTGCGGAGAAGTGAGGAAGCGCGGGTTGACGGTGCGCATGCCGAGGCCGGCGTTGTTCACGAGGACGTCCAGGCCGCCCAGTCGCTCGAAAACCGCGTCGGCACATGCCGCCACCGAGGATGGCTGCCGGACGTCGGCCGCGATGCCGGTCGCCGCACCGCCGGACGCCCCGATCTCGCGGGCGGCGGCGACCGTCCGCTGGCCGTGCCGCCCGGTGATCACTACGTTGGCGCCTGCGGCCGCGACGGCTTCGGCCATCGCCCGGCCTAGGCCGCTCGTCCCGCCGGTCACCAGGACGCGGACGCCGTCGAGTTCGCCCATGCTCGCTCCGCCCGATCGTCGTGTTCTTCGCCGGCAGGGTACAGCCTGTGGGTGAGGGATCTTGCTGTGCCGCCTGACGGTGACGCCAAGCCGGGCCGCGATCTCGGCCCAGGAGTACCCGGCCCTCCGGAGCCCGGTGACGGCCTGGGTGATCGCCTCGTCCAGTGCGGTGGCGAGTCCGGTCATGTCCGCTAGGGCGTCAACATTCCCGGCCGCCACTCGCCGTGCGTGGCTTACGCGCTTGCCGAGCGGACCGGGCACCCCGTGCTATGCACTGGCGACGGCTTCGCCGCGACGGACATCACCGTGGTGCGCCCTCAGCCGACGTCGGCCGTGGGCTGACGCCAGCACCCCATTGCCTCACACCACCCGGCCCCAGATCACACCATGGCGGCTCCGACAACCGTGCATGAAGTCGGTTTCCGGCTGACCGATGGCAGCGCCCGGCTCGTGCCGCCAACCGGGCACGCTGTCCATGCATGGCCCATCCCTTGGCCACAGCTCAGACGCACCTGGGTGAGTTCATCGGCCGAGGCGCGGCAAAGCCGCCGTCCCCTCACCATCAGCGAGGACGGCAAGCCAGTCGCCGCACTGATCAATATCCAAGGCCTTGCCGACCTCGAGGATCGCGCGGCGCTCGCGACGCATCTGGCGGACAAGGCCGCCGGGCGAGACGGGATAAGCCTCGATGAACTGGATGCCGCGCTCGACCGGATCGACGCAGAGACCTTGTCGTGAGCCTGACCGTCGTCCTGGCTGCTCCGCGACGAAGCACCCGGGCTAGCTGCCCGGTACCGGCTGCGGCACTGATCTTGTGGTGAAGCAGCACCTAACCGCCAGTCCCGCCGGCGAGAACGCCGCGTGCTGTCGCCCCAGGGCGTTCGCCACCGCGAGCGGCATCCAGCCAGATCAGCTATTTGTAGGTACAATATCCCTAGTGCAGGTACACCGACACGGGAGCGCAAACGAATGAGCGCCGTCTCAGTCCGAGAGTTCTCCTACAATCCCAGCGCCGTGTTCGCCCGTGTGGAACAGGGTGAGGCAATCGAGGTGACCCGGCATGGCAAGGTCATCGCCGTGGTCGTGCCCGGCTCGGGAGTACTCGCCCGGTACGCCCCGCTTATCGCGAAGGGAATCATCAGAATAAAGCCCACGACAACCGGGGACCTCGACCAGCTCCCAAGCTACGCCGTACCCGACGACGAATTACCCCTGGGCGTTCTCCTCGCTGAGCGGGCAGCAGACGGCCGGTGATCTACCTTGATGCCTCAGCCTTGATCACACTTGTGACCGGCCGCCCATATGCACGCGAACTCCGCGAATTCCTGGCTCAGTCACCCGAAATGCCCATGGGAACCAGCACGATCGGCTTCATCGAGACAGTGCGCACACTTGACCGGGTCGGCAGCTACCCGACCGCGATGCGGGACCTCCTGGCCGGCTTCGCCGAGATCCTGGTGACTGACGAGGTCCGGGACGCGGCAGCAAGCCTGCCGGGCGGGGTCAGGACGCTCGACGCCGTACATATCGCGAGCGCCAAGACCATCGGCGATGCGCTCGCCTTCCTGGTGAGCTACGACAAGCGCATGCTCGACATAGCTCACTCCATCGGCATCCCCATCGCCGCACCGGGCATGAGCACGTAGCGCTGGCCGGGGCCACAGGCTGGGGTGACCGCTACCGTCGGTCTTGCGCTCTACCGCATCCTCCAGGAGGCGCTAACGAACGCGGTCCGGCACGCCCCCGGGGCACGGACACGAGCGGGCCTGCCGGTCACGGCGACGAGCGCGGTGCCCGTCGTGGACAGCGCGGGCCCGCCGGGCCGCTGAGCATGCGGGAACGCGCCGAGGCGCTCGGCGGCAATTTCACGGCCGGCCCGGCCGACGGCGGCTGGCAGGTGCGGGCGGCGCTGCGAAGCGCCTGTACCGCCGCGCCGAGCGGAGTGAGATTGCTGACGTCGAGCAGCATCTTCGGCGTCTGCGCGCCGGGCTGTTCGGGCCGGCGATGCCGAATGCGGTCATACCCACGACCACGAGCATGAGTGGCCATCGCCGCCAGGCAGAGGTTGATGACCAGCTGAGCGGCGAGCAACCAGGCAGGGGGCGTCGGCGTGGTGGACAGGTGCCGCAGGATGTTGCCGAACGCGGCGCGGGGGGTGTTCGCAGGCGTAGCGACGAGCTGCCATCGCCGGCCCGCTCCGCAAGCCCGCCGGGGCTGCCGATGCCGGCGGTTCGGCCCCGGTCGATGAGCGCGACCCGGTCGCAGGCGCCTCACCCGTGGCATGCACCCCGGCGGCGGCTTGCCGGTGAGATATCAATTGGCAGGGAGGTGCTCGCGCCAGCGGTTGGTTATCGGCAGCCGCCGGTCACGGCCGAAGTTCTTCGGCGTGATCTTCGGTCCCGGCGGGTACTGGCGCCGTTTGTACTCGGCGGCGTCGACCATCCTGATCACTCGTTCTACCAGGTCAGGGTCGTGTCCGGCCGCCACGAGCTGCCTAGCGCCCAGGTCCTTGACCACGTAGTCGTCGAGCAGCCTGTCGAGCACCTCGTAGTCGGGCAGCGTGTCGGAGTCGAGCTGGCCCGGCGCTAGTTCTGCGCTCGGCGGTTTGACAATCGAGTTCTCAGGAATGGGCGGCGTCTCGCCGCGCTCGCGCGCACGGTCGTTACGCCAGCGCGACAGCTTCCACACCAGGGTCTTCGTCACATCCTTGATCGGCGCGAAACCGCCCGCCGAGTCCCCGTACAGCGTCGAGTAGCCGGTGGCAAGCTCACTCTTGTTTCCTGTGGTCAGCACCAGGTGATTGTGCTCGTTGCTCAGCGCCATCAAGGTGGTGCCGCGCACGCGCGCCTGCAGGTTCTCCGCGGCCAGTCCATGCAGGTCAAGCTCGCGGCCGAACGCCGCGACGATGCCGGTGATCGGCACCGTCAGAGCGTGCAGGCCCTGGCGCTTGACCAGGTCCTCCGCGTCGCTGACCGAATGCGCGCTGGAGTAGCTGCTCGGCATCAGAACCACGTGCACCCGCTGCGCGCCAAGCGCGTCCGCTGCGATGGTCGCGGTCAGTGCCGAATCGATACCACCGGAAAGGCCGAGGATCACCGACCGGAAGCTGTTCTTGCGCGCATAGTCGCGGACCCCGGTGACCAGGGCACCGTACACCTCCGCCAGGTCGTCAAGGCGGGGCAGGCACTCGTTGACTTGCGGGTCGCCGCGCGGCAGCCGTTCAGGATCTTCCTCGCCCGCACCTTCCGGAGCGGGCAGCGTGAGCCGGTGGATTGTGATCACGGTGCCGTCCTGCGCGTCGGCGGGGATGTCGCCGTCGGCGAGGGCCGGATCGGCGGCCGGCAGTTCCAGGTCCGCGACGACAAGAGCATCGTCGAACTGCGGCCCGCGGGCGATCAGGTCGCCGGCCGCGTCCACCACGAGCGAGTCACCGTCGAAGACCAGCTCGTCCTGGCCGCCGGTCATGTTCACGTAGGCGAGCGCCGCCCCGGCCTCGCGCGCGCGGCGGGCGCACAGCTCCAGGCGCACGTCGTCCTTGCCGCGCTCGTAGGGTGAGGCGTTCGGGACCACGAGCAGCGCCGCCCCCGCCTGCCGGGTGACCGCCACCGGGCCGCCCTCCTGCCACAGGTCCTCGCAGACCGCGATCGCGATGTCCACCGGGCTGCTGGCGCCGCCGCGGTCCGCCTGCAGCCGGAACACCGGCAGCGTGTCGCCCGGGATGAAATACCTGTACTCGTCGAAGACGCCGTAGTTGGGCAGGTGATGCTTGGCGCTGCGGGCGGCCACGCGGCCCTGGAAGATGAGCGCCGCGGCGTCGAGCGGCGCGCCAGCGGGCTGGCCGGTACGCGGCGCGACGCCGGTGCGCCTGTCCAGGTAGCCGACGACGACTGCGAGATCGCCAAGGCCGCAGGCGGCCAGGCGCGCCGCGACGTCCTCAAGCGCCGCCACCGAGGCCGCCACGAAGGAGGCGCGCAGGGCGAGATCCTCCACCGGGTAGCCGGTGAGCATCATCTCGGGGAACACAGCGACGCGCGCGCCCGCCTCGGCGGCCCTGCGGGACCAGTCAAGTACGAGACCGGCGTTTGTCTCCAGGTCTCCGACCGTGGCGTTCACCTGCGCGAGGGCGATCCTTAGCCGGGTCACGCCTTCAGCTTAAAGCGCCCGCTCGGCCGGGTCGCTCGTCCTGCGAGGTGGCCGAGGTCGTCGGTTTTTCGCCAGCCCGCGTGCGAGCTTCGTTACGGGGGAAATCCGGGTAGATAACGGACTGCTGGCCGCGGTAGCGGTCGCCAACCCCGGCGGCCCGGACGCCAACCCCAGCGGCCCGGACGCCATCCCCGGCGGCCCGGACGCCATCCCCGGCGGCCCGGGCGCCAGCTACGGTGAGGTGTGACGACTTGGGTATTCGCCTGTCACTTGGTCACGTGGAAAATTTCGACGACACGATTGCCGCGTTCGCCAGGCAACTCGGGATGAGCGGCATTCAGTTGCATGCTCCCGCCAACCTCCCCGGTGTGGACGGCTACTGGAGTGTGGAGGAACTGCAAGCGCTCAGGGGCCGGTGCGAGGCGGCAGGACTGACCATCGACGGCCTCGAAAATGTGCCGCCGGCCCATTTCGTCAAGATCCAGCGCGGTGCGTCAGGACGCGACGAGCAGATCGACCATTACCGCACGACCGTGCGCAACATGGGACGGGCCGGGATTTTCCTGCTCGGCTACAACTTCTTGCCGACCTATGTGTGGCGCACCGACATGTGCGCCGCCGGGCGCGGCGGTGCCAGGATCACCGCGTTCGACCTGGGCGCCGCCGACCGTGGCAACGCACTCGCGGGCTACAAGCTGACCCCGGATGACGGGCTGGACGCGCCGATCGACGCCGGGCATATGTGGGCCAATCACAAGTATTTCCTCGACGCCGTGCTGCCCGTCGCGGAGGAGGCGGGCGTGCGACTCGCCCTGCACCCGGACGACCCGCCGGTGGATGTCCCGCTCGGCGGTGCGGCCCGCATCTTCTCCACGCCCGCAGCGCTCGCGGTGGCCTTCGATCAGGCGCGGCAGAGCCCTGCGTGGGGAGTGGATCTGTGCCTCGGCACGGTCTCGGAAATGGGCGGCGAGGCCGCTATCAACCAGGTGATCGACTTCTTCGGCCCCAAGGGGCGCATCTGTTACGTCCATTTCCGTGACGTGCAGGGCGTCGCTGCGAGCTTCCGCGAGTGCTTCCTCGGCGAAGGCAACTTCGATCCGGTTGCGGTGATCCGCCGGCTGGCGCGGGCGGGCTTCGATGGTTTCCTCATCGACGATCACGTGCCTGCCATGACGGGTGACGCGGGTACGTGGGGTGATACGTCCGCCGAGGCCTACTGCTCGCGCGGGCGTGCCCACGCGATCGGATACCTTCAGGGCCTGCTGCACGCACTTGGCGTCGGCGATGGTTCCGAGGGGCGGCGCGGGTGATGGGGCGGGGGAGGGGGTGAGTGGTGTGGCGGGGAGCCGCGGACGCCCGCTTCGCTGGCGGACGCCTCCTCGCCAGGTGGACGCGCGTCCCCTTCGCGGACGCCCCTCGCCTGATGGATGCCCCGCCGGAGCTCCGCGCGAGCCCACCAATGGCACACTGCTGGGCCTTTGGCCCCACCGATCGGCCATAGCTGGGCCTGTGGTGGTGCGCCACGCGGCAGCCGGCCCAAATCAGCCGACCCTCGCCCGCTGATCACGCTCCAGCCCACCCAGGCTGATCAGCTACTGGGGAAAACGCCCGCAATACATATGGAATAGGTTAGGCCGTTAGGCGCAGAACCACGCAGATTGGGGAGCGCGAAGGTGGTCTCGCCGTCCCCGCCGTATAGGGTCCCCAGCAGGGAGAACAATGCCTCGTTTTGGGCGATGGGCAGGACTTGGCCGTCCGCGGGTACGCCGTTGGCCATGCCCCCGGCACTGAGAATGACCTGTCCGAGAGTGCCTTCCGCGCCCGTCGCCTCGCGCGCGAAATTGGTGTTTGTTCCGAACAGGGCCGTCGTTCCCGCTGGTCCTGCGGGGCCGACGGGTCCGGAGGGCCCGGTGGCTCCGGCTGGTCCGGCAGAACCGGGAGGACCGGTGGCTCCCGTGACACCGGCAGTGCCGGCAGGGCCGGTGGGACCGGGAGGGCCGGTGGGACCGGGAGGACCGGCAGGGCCGGCAGGGCCGGCAGGGCCGGTGGGACCGGCAGGGCCGGGAGGGCCGGCGGGGCCGGTGGCTCCGGCAGGACCGGCAGCACCGAGAGGACCGACAGCGCGCCATTTCCCGGTGTTTGTGTCATAGACAGTCTGCCAGAGATTCCCGTCTGTCCCCTTACCGACTAGCACAATGTCGCCTTCCCAATCTCCGGGAGGGGCGGATCCAACAGCTGGCACTGAACTATCTCCATCCGGTCGAGGTTATGGTTCGGCAGCTTGCTTGGTCATACCAGCGATTCGAATTGGCGGCCCCCGGCTTTCTTGCTTACAACTTGACTGGAGCGCTCCATTTCCCGGTGCTTGTGTCGTAAACAGTCTGCCAGAGATTCCCGTCTATCCCTTTGCCGAGTAGCACAATGTCGCCTTCCCAATCTCCGGGAGGGGCGGATTTAACAGCTGGCACCGAACTACCTCCGTTTGTGATGATGTCGTGGCTGCCCGTCGATGGCGTTGCCGCGGCCCGGTTTGGACCATATGGCGCGAGGCGATCCGCAAGGCGCCGTGCTCGAAGTTGCGGCACCGTTGGTCGGCCGCCACGACGGACAAGCAGCTGACGAAGACGGTCTCGAAGTCGTACTGCCCTGTGGTAACCGAGGCCTTGCCTGTGCCCGCGCCTCGCCGCCCTGCTGGGCGATCAGGCGGGCGTTGTTGTAGCTCATCCCGTGGCACCAGCTTTGAGCAATAAGGGGGTGAAGAAGTCGATGGGCAGGCCGACGGTGAGAGAACTGAACTGAAACTCAACCTTGCCAGCCACTGCACCGCCGCTGCCACTACCGTGCGGGCCAGGGCATAGACCGGGGGCTTGAGCGGCCAAGTCCCGCCCGGAGCATAAGCAGGCCACAGCCTCCCCGAGAGGGCTCGCCGCCCCCTGTGGGCAGACCATCGTGGCTCTGGTCCGCTTGGCCATCGCCTCGTCCTCGTTCGCAGGTTAAACACCGGGGGCCACCATCGCTGGCCCGGGAAGGAAGCGTTGCGGCTTAACCCACGGCTCTGACAATGGTAGGCGAGATGGCAATTAATGCAAGGTTCGCAGTGGCCATCAAGGGGTCGGTGGGCACGATGGTGCCATGCGCGCACCTTCCCGCTCCGGCGTGCGGCAGGCCGGATAGCCGCATTCTTATCCAGGCTGTCGAGAGCTTCCGCGGAGCTGTCGCAGCAGCACCCTCCACAGCCCCTCCACAGCGCCCAGCAGGCTGCTGGCGCTGCTAGATGTCCTGTCGTTCATCGTTGTACCGCAAGAGCATGGCGGTCGTCTGGCTCAACTACTCGTCATGACCTGAGATCGCGTCACCCTGGCTGACGGTGGTGCGGTCGGGGCCAATTGCCGGGAGAAGATGATCGCGCTTCGGCTGGCTGCCCCGTGCGGCCGGCTGGAGCTTGGCCAGGCGGCGACTGGTGCGATGAGCACCTGCTGCCAGACGTCGGGAACGAACCGCCGCGACAGCGGCGTAACGAAGTGATTCGCGCGGGCGGTTTGGCGGATTGGCGCAGCCGGTAGCGGAGTGGAGCGGTTCCAAGATGCCCATAAGGCCGGTTTGCGGGCCGCTCGCAGGTATCGCGATCATGAAAGGTGGACACGGAGGTGGGAAGGTGACCAACTCTGCTCGCCCCGATGTGGTGATCCGCGCGGACGCGGAGACCGGCGAGGGGCCGGTTTGGGATTACCGGACAGACGAGCTTGTCTGGGTGGACATTCCCCGCGGCATCCTGCACCGCTCGAAAGTCCGGCCGCCGACGGCCGGGACGCCGACAGCCGGCCCGGCCCCCGCCAGCGGCGAAACGGCCAGCGGGGAAACGGCCAGCGGGGAAACGGCCAGCAGCGCTCGGGGCCGGGTCACGGACCGTGCGGTCGCCGTGGGCATGATGCTTGGCGCGGCCGTGCCCGATACCGCAACCGGGTGGGCGGCCGCCGTCGAGGATGGCTTCGGCCTTGTCGACGCGGAAGGCCACCTGGACCTGCTCGACCGGGCGCTGCCGGAAGCCTTCAGGCGGATGAACGACGGCGCATGCGACAGCCGCGGCCGGATGTGGGCGGGCAGTCTCATGAAGTCCTTCGACCGCGGTGCAGGAAGACTGCACTGCTGGGCGCACGGGCAGCCTTCGCGGGTCGTCGCCGACGGCCTGACGTTGCCGAACGGGATCGGCTGGAGCGCCGACGACGCGCGGATGTACGTGGCCGACACCAGCGACGGGGTGGTGTTCGGCTACGAGTTTGACCTCGATGACGCCTGTCTCGGTTCGCGGCAAGCGGTGCTCGAGGTGCCCGCCGCGCAAGGTCAGCCCGACGGCCTGTGCGTCGATGCGGACGGCTGCCTATGGGTCGCGCAATGGGGCGGCTGGCAGGTGTGCAGATACGATCAACGTGGTCGGCTCGTTCGGACTGTCGAGTTTCCCGTTGCTCAGCCGAGCAGTTGCGCGTTCGGCCCGGACACCACGCTCTATGTCACTTCGGCGTGGGAGGGCCTGTTGGCTGGCCACGGCCAACCGCTCGCCGGATCGGTCTTCGCCTTCGATGCCGGCGTGCGCGGCGCGTCCGTAGGGACTTTCCGCCTGTGACTGGCTCCTGTCCACCAGTCGCTGGGCCCCATCCGGCAACGGCTGGCGGCCCAGACGTACCGCGGCGGACCGCCGCCGTCTGCCGCGGCCCGCCGCGATCTACAGCGGCCCCCACGAGCCGCCCGCCGCGATCCGCAGCGGCCCGCACCAGCGGCCCGCCGCATCCGCAGCAGCGGGCCGGCGACCCACGTAACCTGCAGGAAACAAGGAACGGGCAGACTGGGGGGCAGACCAGATGAGGGCCCCGGGCCGCACGAGCTCCCTGACCACACGAAACCCCCAAAATAAATGAGCGCCGAGTATCACGAGTGGGCCCGGACCACACGAGGCCCTGGACCGTCATCGCACCGGGCGAGGCGGCCAGTGGCGCTCGACCGTCGAAAGTGATGGCCGTGGACAGACAAGTCGAGTTCGTGCTCCGCACGCTCGAAGAGCGAGACATCCGATTCGTCCGGCTCTGGTTCACCGACGTGCTCGGCTACCTGAAGTCGGTCGCTGTCGCACCCGCCGAACTCGAGGGCGCATTCGCCGAGGGAATCGGATTCGATGGGTCGGCGATCGAGGGATTCGCCCGCGTCTACGAGGCGGACATGCTCGCCAAACCCGACCCGGCGACGTTCCAGTTGCTGCCGTGGCGCGGCGAATCACCCGGCGTGGGCCGGATGTTCTGCGACATCATGATGCCGGACGGATCGCCGTCGTATGCGGATCCGCGCTGGGTGCTTAGACGCGCGCTTGGCCGCGCCGCCGAGCTTGGATTCACCTTCTACACCCATCCAGAGATCGAATTCTTCCTACTCAGGGAGCGACCGGAGCCGGGTGTCATGCCGCGGCCGATCGACTCGGGTGGGTACTTCGACCACACCCCGCACACCATCGCGCACGACTTCAGGCACAGCGCGATCATGATGCTGGAGTCGATGGGGATCTCGGTGGAGTTCAGCCACCACGAGGGCGCTCCCGGCCAGCAGGAAATCGACCTGCGCTACGCGGACGCGCTCACCACCGCGGACAACATCATGACGTTCCGGCTGGTGATGAAGGAGGTGGCGCTTGAGCAGGGGGTGTACGCGACGTTCATGCCCAAGCCGTTCACCGATAACCCGGGGTCGGGCATGCACACGCACGTGTCCCTTTTCGAGGGCGACCGCAACGCCTTCTACGAGCCGGGCTCCGAGTACCAGTTGTCCAAGCTTGGCCGGGCATTCATCGCCGGCCTGCTCAGGCACGCGGCAGAGGTCACCGCCGTCTGCAACCAGTGGGTCAACTCCTATAAGCGCCTGTGGGGCGGGACAGAACGGACCGCTGGTGCGGGCGGCGAGGCGCCGGCGTACATCTGCTGGGGGCACAACAACCGTTCTGCGCTTGTCCGGGTGCCGATGTACAAGCCGCACAAGGGGAACGCGACCAGGATCGAATTCCGCTCGCTCGACTCGGCGTGCAACCCCTATCTCGCCTTCGCGCTGATCCTCGCCGCCGGACTCAAGGGGATCGAGGAGGATTACGAGCTGCCACCGGACGCGGAGGACGACGTGTGGGCGCTGACGTCCGCGGAGCGGCGCGCGCTCGGCATCAAGCCGCTGCCGCAGAACCTGGACGAGGCGATCCGCGCGATGGAGGGCAGCGAGCTTGCCGCCGAGGCACTTGGCGAGCAGGTGTTCGATTTCTTCCTGAGGAATAAGCGCGCCGAGTGGTATGAGTTCCGCCGCCAGGTCACCAGGTTCGAACTGGACCGCTACCTGCCCGTCCTCTGACGCCTGCGGGCGTGGCCGACCGATGGCTACTGGGGATGGTCTGCCTTGCTAATGTGGCCGCCATGTCGAATGACCTGCCCGACCTGCGGGCATCGCACGCGGATCGCGACCGCGTCGTGGATGCGCTGCGGGTCGCCGGCGGTGACGGCCGACTCAGCGCCGAGGAACTCGACATCCGCCTGGAGAGCGCGCTTTCGGCCCGGACGCTCGGCGAGTTGGCCGAGCTCACCGCCGACCTGCCGATCGCGCCCGCAGCCAAAGGCAAAGACGTACTCGTGGTCGAGCAACACGGCGGCAGGTACCTTCGGCAGGGGCGCTGGTCGGTACCCGCGCGCATCGAGCTTCGCACGCAATTGTGCCGAGTCACCCTCGACTTCACCCACGCGGTGATCACCTCGAATGTGCTGCGAATCGAGATGGACATGGCGCACGGCAAGCTGTTCATCGTAGGCTCGCCGGGCATCGTGATCGACACCGACGGGCTCAACCTCACCTACTCAAAGCTCAAGCTCCACTCCAAGAACGCCGCTGCCGATCCCCGTCTCCGCATCGAGCTCGTCGGAAAGCTTCTACACGCGAAGGTCATCGAACAGCGGCCGTGACGTCGCCCCGGTGCCTTGAACAGTACGTCTGCTCCCGCGTGGCTCCAGTGGGCACGCTCGGCACCCCAACACCACCGCAGCGCCGCCCGCCGAGGTGGTACGGAAGCCATGAGAAACGGGCGACGGTCAATACGCGCTTCGATCAGTCGGATGTCCATTCTGCTGACGGCGGAATGGGACATGGCCGCAGATGGCCGCGCGGGCCTGACCAAGGTTCACACGTCACCGCCTGCGTGAAGACGCGGTCAGGCGGGCTGCCACAGCTCAACCCGATTGCCCTCAGGATCGGTGACCCAGCCGAACCGACCGACACCCTCCATGTCCTGCGTCTCTTTAGCCACCTCCGCTCCCTTGGCGCCCAATTGCGCGAGCATCGCATCCAGATCGCGGACCCGGAAGTTGAGCATGGCCTGCTGGGCACGGGACCCGAAGTAGTCGGTCTCGGACTCAAACGTCGCGAACACCGTCAGCCCGGCTCCCTGACGCCACAGGCCGTTCTCATCGGCGTCCAGGCCTAGGCAATCGCGATACCAGGCGCCCAGGGCCGCCGGGTCGGCGGCCCGCATGAAGTATCCACCGATTCCAAGCACACGTTCCATGCCGCTATCTTGCCAGGACGGCGATCGGGCGGGCTGGCACCACACCATCCATCGCCCGTTTCACCCCAGTCTCAATCGCCGGGGAACTCGTTAAGGCACGCGATGGGCCATCGTGTGCCGCGCTGTCCCGCCGCATTACGGTTCAGGGGTGAGCACACCGCGCACGGGCACGCTGGCGGGCACGCTGGCCCGGATGGGATTCGCCGATCCGCCACGGGCTGAGCAGCTGATCACAGAGGAACTCCGATTCGATGCCGACGGCGCCGACGGCGACGTGCTTGCGGCGATCGCGGCCGCCGCCGATCCCGATCTGGCTCTTACCTCGCTCGCCGGGTTGCTGCAGCGCAGCTCCGCACCGCTGGCTGCCGAGTTGCGCGGCGCGCTGCGCACTGAGCGCGGCTTCCTTGACCGGCTCACCGCAGTGCTGGGGACGAGCGCGGCACTCGGTGATTACCTGCGCCGGCACCCAGACGATTGGCGCGTCCTGCGCGGCCCCGACGCGCTGCACCGTCCGGCGGCCGGGGAGTTGCGCGCCGCCCTGCTGTCGGCGGTAGGGGCGCAACCCTACGACCCACAACCGGTTGCCGTGGCGGGCGACCCGGCGCGAGCAGCTGATCAGGTGACCGCGCTGCGGCTGGCGTACCGGCGGCGACTGCTGCACCTGGCGGCGCGGGATCTGACCGGCGCTGCCGCGTTCGATGAGGTCACGGCAGAACTGGCCGATCTGGCGGGCGCGGCGCTTGAGGGCGCGCTCGCCGTCGCCCGCGGCCAATTGCGAGCCGACGACATCCGTCGCGGTGGCGGCCAGCACTCCGATCGCGCCCTGCCCTACCGCCTCGCCGTCATCGGCATGGGTAAATGCGGCGGCCGCGAGCTCAACTACGTCAGCGACGTCGACGTGATATTCGTCGCGGAGGCGGCGCAAACCACAGACAACACGGAGCGCGCAGACAACACGGAGCGCGCGGAAGCTACCGACGAGGGGGCCGCCCTCGCCGCGGCGACCAAGCTGGCAACCGCGATGATGCGGGTTTGCTCACAGAGCGCGCCTGAAGCGCCGCTGTGGCAAGTGGACCCGAACCTGCGCCCGGAAGGGCGCAGCGGCCCACTGGTGCGCACACTCGCCAGCCACCGCGCTTACTACGAGCGGTGGGCGAAGACGTGGGAGTTCCAGGCCTTGCTCAAGGCTCGGCCCCTCGCGGGTGATCTCGAACTAGGCGCGAGTTATGTCGAAGTGGCGGCGCCGCTGGTCTGGCAGGCGGCGGAAGGTGACCATTTCGTCGAGGATGTGCAGGCGATGCGTCGGCGCGTCGAGGACGCGGTGCCCCGTGAACAGGCGGGGCGCCAGCTCAAGCTTGGTCCTGGCGGGTTGCGCGACATCGAGTTCGCGGTGCAGTTGCTCCAATTGGTACACGGCCGCACCGACGAGAGCGTGCGCGACCCGGCGACCCTCCCTGCCCTTGCCGCGCTGTCGCGCGGCGGTTACGTGGCCCGCGACGACGCAGCTGACCTGGCCGCCGCCTACCAATTCCTGCGCCGGGTGGAGCATCTGCTGCAACTTGGGCACCTGCGCCGCACCCACGTTATCCCCGCCGAGGCAGACACGGCTGGCCGCAGAAGGCTCGGCCGCGCGCTGCGGGCATACCAGCTACTGAACCGAGACCGTCCGGACACCAAGCCTCGCAGTGCGGACCCTGCGGCGGAGTTCACCGCACAGTGGCGCACGCACACGCTCGTTGCCCGCCGTCTGCACGAGAAGCTCTTCTACCGCCCGCTCCTGCAGGCCGTGGCACGGTTGCCCGGTGAGGCCGTACGGCTGACGCCTGCCGCCGCGCGCGAGAGGCTCGAGGCGCTCGGCTACGAGGATCCGGTCGGCGCGCTCCGGCACATCGAGGCGCTGACCGCGGGCGTGTCACGGCGCGCCGCGATCCAGCGCACGCTGCTCCCAGTCATGCTGGGCTGGTTCGCGAACGCCGCCCAGCCCGACGCGGGTTTGCTCGCCTTCCGCCAGGTCAGCGACGAGCTCGGGGAGACGCCCTGGTACCTGCGGCTGCTCAGGGACGAAGCCCAGGTCGCCGAGCGGATGGCGTTCGTCCTCGCGTCGAGCAGGTACGTGACGGGGTTGCTGCTCCGCGCGCCCGAGACGGTGCAGCTGCTGTCGGACGACGCCGAGCTGAGGCCGCGGCCGCGGGAGGCACTGACCGTCGAGGCGCTCGCCGCTGTGGGCAGGCACGACGCCGCCGAGGAGGCGGTGGCCGCCGTTCGCGCCCTGCGTCGCCGCGAGCTACTGCGCACCGCCGTGGCTGCCCTGCTCGGCCGCATCGGGGTTGAGGAAACGGGTGAGGCCCACACCACGATCACGGCGGTGACCGTGACGGCGGCGCTCGAGGCCGCGATCAAGAAGGTCGAGATTGAACTGCGGACGCCCCTGCCGACTAGCATGTCGGTGGTGGCCATGGGCCGATTCGGCGGCCACGAGATGGGCTTCGCCAGCGACGCCGACGTGATGTTCGTGCACGAACCACGGCAAGGTGCGGACGATGGCGAGGCCGCGCGGGCCGCGCATGCCGTCGCAGAGGAACTGCGGCGGCTGCTTGCCAGGCACGCACCGGATCCGCCGCTGACCATCGACCCTGGCCTGCGTCCCGAGGGTCGTCAGGGGCCGCTCGTGCGTACTCTCGCCTCCTACGGCGCGTACTACCAGCGCTGGTCGGTGCCCTGGGAAAGCCAGGCGTTGCTGCGCGCGGAGCCCGTGGCGGGCGACCCCCAGCTCGGTGAGCGGTTCGTGGCGCTCGCCGACCGGCTGCGCTATCCAGACGGTGGGATCGACCGCGCAGCCGTAAGGGAGATCAGGCGGATAAAAGCGCGGATGGAGGCAGAACGGCTGCCGCGCGGTGCCGATCCGGCTGGCCACCTGAAGCTCGGGCGTGGCGGCCTGGCCGACGTCGAATGGGTTGTGCAACTGCTGCAGTTGCAGCACGCGTACGAGACGCCTGGGCTGCGGACCACGCGCACGCTCGCGGCGCTTGACGCGGCGGCGGACGCCGGGTTGATCTCGGGAGAGGACGCGGCGGTGCTTGCCAGGGCGTGGCGGCTGGCGACCAGGATCAGGGATGCCGTCGTGCTGGTCCGCGGAGGCCCGGGGGACACGCTGCCGTCGGCGCCACGTGAGCTCGCGGCGGTCGCCCGGGTGCTCGGCTACCGGCCTGGGGAGAGCGGCAAGCTGCTCGATGATCAGCGGCGGGCTGCCAGGCGGGCCCGCGCCGTGATGGAGCGGATCTTCTATGGCTAGTGGTCCAACCGGCTGCCTGGCCGCCGGTCTCCTGCGACGATCATGGGCGTGCGGCCGGGCGGGGCGCTGATACCGATGGTCGTGTGTCTCGCCAACCGGGCACTGCGGCCGGCCCCGCAGAGCCGGGAATACAGCGGGCGGGCACGGCCCTCCAGTGACCGTGGCCCGCCCGCGCGAGTTGCGGTGACTCGTTACCGCTGCCTGCGGCTGCGTGTCCGTGCCCCGATCAGGGCCAGCAACCCCAGGCCAACAAGCCCGGACGCGACGAGTGCGGCCTGCAGCAGCGGTCCGCCGGTCGTGGGCAGCTGCGGTGTCGGCCCGAAGTTCGGTGAACTCGGTGAACTCGGGGACCCCGGGAGCCGTGGGGTGCCCGGGAACCGTGGGGTACCCGGGGAGCCGGCGGAGGATGGGGAACTCGGGGAGCCGGTGGAGGATGGGGAGCCCGGGGAGCCGGTGGAGGATGGGGAGCTCGGGGAGCCGGTGGAGGATGGGGAGCTCGGGGAGCCGGCGGAGGACGGGGTGCCCGGGGAGCTCGGGGAGCCGGCGGAGGATGGGGAGCCCGGGTGACTTGCTGAG
>DATIYI010000017.1:0-15746 GCA_035517695.1 Streptosporangiaceae bacterium | reverse complement strand
GCCGGGCCGGTCAGTCACCCAGATTCACTGGGCCATGATCGACAACATGGGCAGAAGACTCACCAAAGAAACAACACCGACATGGCGGGCACCAGCCTGCACAACGGATCTACCGGCAGCGGCCTAGATCAAACTCCCTCTGAGATCGGTATCCCCGCGACCTCGGACGAGTCGTTCATTCTTGATGACGACGACATCATCGCCAGCGTCCAGCATGCACATCGCGAGGCATGCGGGTCATCACGGCGTGCGACGTCATCCCACAGGGTCTATGCTACTGGCGCGGCCCGCTCCCGCTGCGCTGGGTGTACCTCCACGTACTGCGCGAACTCGCCCAGCACTGCGGGCATGCAGACATCATGAGGGAGCAGATCCTCAACGGGTAGCGCGCCTGGTGTCCGCTCATGCCGCGATGAAGATCTTTCAGGCGGCGGGCCTTCTTGAACCCGTCACTGGGACAACCGGTTCCAGCCCTTGCCGCCAGGTTGGCCAGTCTCTGCCACCGTAGGTGAGCCAACGGCGGAGCTTGACTGATTTCCGCTCATGCCGCATATCGCGGGCAGCCGTGCCTGGGGCTTGGGGAGGCTACTGCTGCCGCTGTACCAGGCGGTCGAGCAGGTCGAAGAAGCCGGATTCACGGCGGCGACGGCTGGGTGGTCCTGCGGGATCTCCGCTGCGGTCCCTTCGAGCTGGACGGTCTGCTCGTCTGCCCAGTGAAATCCGATCACCACGTAGCCTGGCTGTTTATGCGGCGCCTCCAGCCGGATGCGCCGGCGCAGTCAGCGGGCGAGGATCTTGTTCGGGTCGTGCAGCACGACCGTGCCGGCGATCCAGTCGTGAATCGCCTTACGCTCCTTGCCCGCGCACATCATGATGAACGAGGCGGCCTCGGTGAAGATGCCGAGGATGCCTTCGGCGAACCGGCCGACCATCCAGTGGCCTGCACGGGTAACACGTGCCGCGTACGCTTTCCCTCGTGCCGGAACTGAGCGACGAAGAACTGAACGCGCTGGTCGAAGAGGCCACGGTCGACGCGTACGGCGATGAGGAGCAGCTGAGTGGCTTCGCCGTGATGATCGAGGACAAGCTGGCGGTCCCCTTCGAGACCCACGGTTCTGGGCGTGACGGTGACGGTCCAGAAGATCACCGAGACGGAGTCGGGCATCGTCGCCGAATGCGTCCGCGACGGCCACCACCAGGCGATCTCCGTCCTCGACCTGCCGCTGCCCGAGCCGCCGCCGAGGGGCGCGCCGTGGATTGCTGCCTACCGGCACTGGGCGGGCGGCCGGTGAGAGAATGGCAACGCGCTGATCCCATGGTCCTGGCAGATGACAGGCGGTGCCGGGTACTCAGGCTAAGGCCCAGGGATCTATAACCTCAATGCCGGTGCCTTGGAAGTCGGGCAGGTTGCGGGTCGCAAGCGCGGCGGCGCGCGACCTGCAGACAGCTGCGATAAGTGCGTCGAAACCCGGGATCGGCTTCCCGGCTCGCTCGCGGCTGCTCGCGATGGTCGCGTAGCGCTCGGCCGCCGCCGTGTCGAATGGCAGGACCTGGCCGGAAAAGGCCCGGAAGATGTCGTCGGCGGTATCCAGCAGGACCTGCTTCCTCCGGCCGTCCGGGAGCCGGGCGATGCCGTACCGGATCTCAGCGAGCGTGATCGAGGTCATGCACAACTCGCGTCTGTCCCGGACGCGGACCCAGGCGGCTACCTGCGGCGCCGGTTCGGGCCGCATCAGTTCGGAGACTACGTTCGTGTCGAGGACGATCATGCGGCGAAATCTGCGGCCCGGGCAGGCTCGGCGCGGTCAGGGAGCTCCAGGTCTATCCCGCCGAGCTCCCCGAACCGGTCCAGCAGCGCCGTGAACAGCCCGGCGGAGTCCGCAGGTTCCTGGACGGCTTCGGTGAGGATCGCGCGCGCTTCTGCCTCCATCGACCGTCCGTGGCGGGCGGCGCGCGACTGGAGGCGCTGCTTGACCAATTCGTCAAGGTTACGGATACTGAGGGCCGCCATCAGGGGCCGCCTCCTAACACTGATGCTAGCGACATGCACTAGCAATGCTAGCACCCTTGCGGGCAGAACTTTGCGTCATGCCGCAGCCGGAGTGATGCAGCCCGACCCGCGCGGCATCCCGCAGCCCTCCGTCATCACCGAGGCTGAACGACAGCTCTGAATGACCGATGCGCGAGCTGAAGGAAAGGCCCAACGGCGCGGGTAACACGACGACCCTCGGCATCTGGTCCATCGACCTGGACGGTTGCCGGAGGTCGCCCTATGTTCTGACCTGGTCAGACGGGCTCGATAGCCATCCTAAGCAGACAAGCGTCATGTCACGAGTCGATGACGATCTCATGTATTTGCTTCGGGATTCGGCGATCCGGCCTTCGGCTCGACGGAACCAATTCCGTCCATCTCACCGGGCTGGCGGCGAGATGCTCGCCATGGCGGCTCCAGACGATCGGCGAGGCAAGACGTCAGGGCGATGCCGTTACGCTCGACGCACCCGCGGACGGCCCGCTGCCCGACGGCCAGCCACAGAAACGGCATCGCCCCGATGTAGCCGCTGACGGCCTCCTCGATCCGCGCCTCCTGGTCCGCCTGCCCTGGTCTGGGTCCGTGGCGGTCGAGCCAGGAATCCAGCAGCCCGGGGGGCAGCTTCCCGCGCTGGATGATGGCGGCGCCGATATGCCGGCGGAACACCGAGGCGCGGTGGTTGCCGCCGCCAGGATGACGGCCGCCGACCTGCCCGCGGTGCTGCCGGAGCCGGCCCCACGAGGTGGCCTGGCTTGCTGCGGTCAGCGCGTGGGTGCCCACGCGCACCACCCGGTCCCTGCCGTCTGCCCGCACCTCGCCTGGCTCGAAGAAGAAATAGACGCTCTGCCGCGGCCAGCCGTCTGCTACGCGGCAGTCACGCAGACAGCGCGGCCCGCCCAGGTTCTCCGCCAACTGGTCCAGCGCTTGGCAGAATCTCCCAGTAGCTGTCACGTCCGGCACGTGAGCGCGGCGGCCGGAAGGAAGGGCATTTCCTGCACCCCGGCCGGACGGGCCGGAACAGGAGGCGCCCGCGGTGCTGCGTGCGGGTACCTGTTCCGGCGGAAAGGCCGCCGCACCGGCCCGCTGAGCGGGATGGTCCATGCCCGCGCTGATGGTCAGGGTGTCCCCGGGCGCGGCGATCGTGAAGCGGAACGTCTGATCCGGCCATGCCAGGCACATGCCGCTAGCCGCGACCACCCTCCCCAACGAGGCAGCATGCGCCATCGAGCTGCGCATAACGCCGCGGCCGCATACCTCGGCAACTCCATGCCAGGAATGGCGCTCACCTGCACTGCGCAGACCCGGCAGCGTGACTACCACAGGCAAGCCGGCCACTGCGCTCTCAACAGCGGTACGAACCTCTCCCAGCCGGCCCGCCCAGTACGAGTCATATTTCGACGCCACACCGCCAGCGTGGTCCACCACCTCGCCGGAGGGCACACGTCCGCCGCTGTGCGGCTGCCTCCCAGACACGAGACGACCACAATGAACGGAGACGGGCGGCGATCACGCCGATCGCAGAATGTGAAGCACCTGCACTGGCCGCATGCGAGTAACCGCCTGCCAGCCTCCGCCTGTCGGGACGGGCGTCAGTATCGAGCCGAACAACTCGATCTACCCGATGACAGGCCCGGCCGCTTCACTGTCGTGCCGTAAGTAGTGCGCATCCCTGTCGGATGCTTATGCGCGTTTTGACATACTCATGCATGGCGTGGTGATCAACGTAGTCGCTGTTCTCTGCGTCGCATCTTTACTCAAGACGCGCATATCGCCGACTCGGTACGGCTGGGAATGGCGTTCTCCCGGGAGATCGCCTGCGCACAGAACATGCGGTTCTGAGGGTGTGCCGTATGGGACCGCCGGTCCTGCAGCTCTGGCCCTAGACGGGCGGCACGATGGTGGCCACGGTGCGGATCAGCTGCCGGAATCGCCGGACCGGCTCGGTGTCGCCGGTGATGTCGAGGTCGAGGTCGGGGCGGGCGAAGATGAAGGCGGCCAGGGCCTGGGTGGTCGCGGTGATCGAGACGTCGGCCCGCGCGGGCGGCGCCCCGGCGGTGAGGGACCACTGGCGGCCGTCGCTTTCGACCAGGTAGTCGGCGCCGTCGAGCCGGAAGTGCCAGCAGGCTGGCTCGTGGTCGTCGGCGGTGCGGTCGATGGCCTGGGTGACGGTGCGGAGCAGGTGCTCGGCGTGCAGCGGCTCGCCGGCCCGGGGCCAGCGCCATTCGTGCCGCAGCCCCCACCAGCTGAGCGCGTCGATGACGGGTTCGAGATTGGCTCCGGCCGGTGTCAGGCGGTAGAAGACCTCCCGTCGGCCCGGCTCGCGGTCGGCGGCCACGATCCCGGCGTCTTCAAGCTCGCGCAGGCGCTGGCTGAGTGTCTTGGGGGTGATCCCGCCGAGGCGGTCCATCAGGTCGGTGAACCGTTTGGCGCCGGTGAGCAGGTCGCGGATCACCAGCAGGCTCCACCGGTCGCCGACCCGTTCCAGAGCGCGCGCGACCAGGCAGAAGTGGTCGTAGGTACGAACGTTCCGAGTCATCCTCCCACGATACTAGTTGACAGATACTATCTACAAGCTAGTAGCTTTTAGATACCGACTAGAGGAGGACGTCATGTACGACCCACCCGCCTATCTGTGGGCGCTCACCATCGCCGGAGTCATTGCGATCCTTGCTGTGACCTGCGTCGTGCTGTACGGCGGCGCGGTGCGGGCCGGCCTGGGCCGAAGGCGCGCGGCGCTGCTCGCTGAGGGCGCGGCCGTCGTGCTCGGCGGCTGGTTCACCGCCAGCGCGGTGATCGCGGGGCACGGCTGGTATCACACGCGGCTCGGCCACGGGGTGCCGTGGATGCCGGTCGCGGTGGTCGGCTTCCTGGGAACGCTGCTGGCCCTCAGCCGGGTGCCGGCGGTGGCGCGCGCCCTGGCCGCGCCGGGCACGGTGCGCCGTCTGGAGCTGCCGCACTCGTTCCGGGTGGCGGACGGGGTGGCCTTCCTGCTCATCATGGCCCTCGGCCATCTGCCCCCGCTGTTCGCCCTGCCCGCGGGCCTGGGCGACATCGCCACCGGTATCGCCGCGCCGCTGGTCGCGCTCATGCTCGCGCGGGGCACGGGCCGCCGCGCCGCTTTGTGGCTCAACGCGTTCGGCATGACCGACCTGGTCGTGGCCCTGACCCTCGGCGCCGTGACCGCATACCAGCTGATCCACGTCACCCCGTCCGGCGCGCCGATCAGCGAGCTCCCGCTGGCGCTGGTCCCGACCGTCGGCGTGCCGCTGCTGCTCGCCGTGCACATCACGTCCGTGCGCGCGCTGGCCAGGGCGCCGCGGACACGGCTCCCGGCTACCGCCCCGCTCGCTGCCGCCGCGGAATAGAGGGAAGAGAATGACTCGCACGCCTTCGAAACCGCTCGTCCTCGCCGCCTTGCTCATGGCGTCGTTCGTAATAAATCTTGACACCACCCTGGTCAACGTGGCGCTGCCGACACTGACCCGCGAACTGGGCGCGACGACCGCGCAGTTGCAGTGGGTCGTGGACGCCTACAACCTGGTCTTCGCCGCGCTGCTGCTGACCTCCGGGAGCCTGTCCGACCGATTCGGCCGCAAGGGCATGCTGATGGCCGGGCTGCTGGTGTTCGGCCTGGCCAGCTTCGCCGGCGGATATGCCACATCCCCAGCCGGGCTGATCGCCGCTCGGGCCATCATGGGCCTCGGGGCGGCGATGACGTTCCCCGCCACGCTGTCGCTGCTGACCGGGGTGTTCACCAGCCGCAAGGAGCGGGCGCTGTCCATCGGCCTGTGGGGAGCCACGGCCGGAATGGCCATCGCCCTCGGGCCGATCGTGGGCGGATTCCTGGTCGACCACTACAGCTGGTCGAGCATCTTCTACACGCTCGGGCCGGTGTCGCTGGCCGTCATCGCCCTGGCCGCGCGGTTCGTCCCCGGCTCGAAGAACCCGGTGCCGCATCGCCTGGACTTCCCAGGCCTGATCCTGTCCGGCGGCTTCATGGGACTGCTGGTCTACACCATCATCGAGGCTCCGGGCCGGGGCTGGACGTCGGCGGCGCCGCTGCTCGGGTTCGCCGGCGCCGCTGTCCTGCTGATCGCATTCATCGCCGGCGAGCGCCGCACCGATCAGCCGATGCTCGACGTGCGGCTGTTCGCGAACATGCGCTTCAGCGCCGCCAGCGCCTCGGTCACCGTCGCGTTCTTCACCCTGTCCGGGTTCATCTTCCTGATGACCCAGTACTTCCAGTTCGTCCGGGCCTACAGCCCGCTGTCCGCCGGCGTGCACCTGCTGCCCGTCGCGATCTCCGTCGCGGTCGGATCGACCGCCGGCACCCGGCTCGCGGTCCGTCTCGGCACAAAGATCATCGTCACCGCCGGGCTGGCCCTGCAGGCGGGCTTCTACTTCTGGGTCGCCGCAGACATCACGCCCACATTCAGCTACGGGATCATCGCCGTCCAGATGGTCGTCTACGGCCTGGGCATGGGCCTGACGTCCGCGCCCGCGACCGAGTCGATCATGGGGGCCGTCTCGGCCCGCCAGGCCGGTGTCGGCTCCGCTGTGAACGACTCGACCCGCCTGCTCGGCGGCACCCTCGGGGTGGCCGTCATCGGCAGCGTCTACGCCTCGCGGCTTACCGCCTCCCTTCCCGCGACATTGCCGCACACCCTGACGAACCCGGTCCGCCAGTCCGTCGGGGCAGCGTTCGGTGTCTCCGGCCAGCTCGCCGCTCACGGCCACACCACCGCGGCCGTCGCCGTCCACCAGGCCGCCACCAGCGCCTTCGACCATGGCCTCAGCGTCGGATGCGTCGTCGCCGGAGCCGTCGCCCTCGCCGGCGCGCTGCTCGCCGCCGTCTTCCTGCCCGCCCAGCCGCCGCGGGTGCCCGGACCTGAACACCACCAAGCCGAACTGGCGGCGACCGCAAGCGGCGGAAAGGACCTCGTGCGATGACCTACGGAGAAACGACTGTCGGCCAGACGATCGGCCGGCTCCTGGGCGAACATCCAGATCTGGACCCGTCTGCCGACGGCGCGCTGGACAACGTCGACCAGTTCCACATCGGCGGAGCCGATGCGGTCGGCCTGCTCATCGGCGGCCTCGCGCTCGCCGAGGGCGACCGGGTCCTGGACATCGGCTCGGGATTCGGCGGGCCCGCGCGGCAGATCGCCCGCCGCACCGGCAACCGCGTCACCGGCATCGACATCACCCCGGCCTACGTCGACGCCGCCCGCGACCTGACCGCCAGAGCCGGATTGCGCGACCTCGTCGAATTCCGGGTGGCCGACATCGCCACGTTCGAACCTGACCCGCTGTTCCAGGCCGCGATCACAATGCATGTCCAGATGAACGTCCAGGACAAGACCGCCTGGTTCGCGCACATCGCCCGTTGCCTGGCCCCCGGCGCACGCCTGGCCATTTGGGAGGTCTGCCAGCCGCCTCAAGGCGACCTGCCCTGGCCGATGCCGTGGTCACTCGACGGAACCGACAGCTTCGTCGTCACCGCCGGCTCACTGCGCACCTCGATCGAGCAGGCCGGCCTCGCCGCCGCCGAGTGGACGAACGAAACGGCCTGGGTCCAAGCCTGGATCACCAGGACCTTCACGAACGGCCTGCCCGCCGGACCAGCGCTGCCGATGCTCCTGGACGACAGCTACACCCGGGTCCTCAACGCCACCGCCGCACTCGGCAACGGCTCCCTCGAGATCTGGCGAGGGGCCTTCACCAGGGCCGGTGCCGCCGCTTCCGCTGCTGAAGGCGGGAGCGGCGCCCGGTAGCTGGCGGGGAGTTGGCTGGCCGGCCGGGCTGAGGTTCGCTGGCTGACCCAGGGGCGATGTCAGCCTGCCAGTCGGAGCGGCCGGAAGAACGCGCGCAGCTCACTTGCGACCTGCCCGGGTTCCTCGTGCGCCATGAAGTGCCCGCCGCGGTCCGGGGTGCTCCAGTGGCGCAGGTCGGCGAAGACGCGTTCGGCCAGGCTCCTGGGACGTCGCGTAGGCAGGCTCGTTGCTCAAGGTGACCGCCGCCGGCACGGTGATCGGCGGGACGGGCTCGTTCAGCGCGTAGTTGTAGTACTGCCGAAACGATGAGCCGATGGTGGCGGTGGCCCAGTACAAGGTCGCCACCGTCAGCAGCGTGTTCTTGTCCCAGCGGCTCTCCAGGTCGCCCCGGCAGTCGCTCCATTCGCGGTACTTGTCGATGATCCAGGCGGCCAGCCCGGCCGGAGAGTCGATCAGCGCGACCGCGATCGTGTCTGGGCGGGTGCACATGATCTCGCTGTAGCCCTGGTCGCCCGCGTCGTAGACGTCGCGGGCGTCGAGGTAGGCCTGCTCCGCCGCGGTCGGCGGCTGGTCCCTGAAGTCGGTTGTGACGACCGCGGAGGTGATGTGGACATCGGCGACATCGCGCGGGTACAGGGCGCCCAGCCACTGCGTCACCCCGCCACCGATGTCCCCGCCGAAAGCTCCAAAGCGCCGGTAGCCCAGGGCCTGGGTCATCAGCTCATGCCACAGCTCGGCGACGCGCCGGCGGGTGAACGGCCCGTGCGGGAGCTCGGAGTACAAGAAACCGGGCAGCGAGGGAATGACCACGTCGAAGGCGTCAGCGGGGTCGCCGCCATCGCAGGCCGGGTCGGCCAGCAACCGGGCGGCCCGCAGCATCTCCACGAAGCTGCTCGGCCATCCGTGCGTCATGATCAGCGGCAGCGGGGACGACGACCCTTCAAGGGCCTCGCCGCGCACGTGGACGAAGTGCACCCGCCGCCCGGCAACCTCGGCAACGTAGTGCGGGTAGGCGCTAAGCGCCCGCTCCGCCCGCGCGCCAGTCGAACCCGTCGGCCCAGGAGGCGACGAGCTCGCGCAGATAGCCGGGATCGGTCCCTGCAGCCCAGAACGCGGTGTCGGACGCCGTGGTGAACCGGGTCCGTGCCAGGCGCGTGCGCAGGTCGTCCAGGACATTATCGGACACCCGGATCCGGAAAGACTCCACTGTCAAGGTTCCTTCGCTCAGGAGTGCGGGGACGGACGGCACCCCGAGAGAACGGTCACAACGACGTCGCGACCGGGAGTGCCCGGACAGGACGGCCAATGGTCATCGGGCTAAGCTCCCCGGTCAGTTATCCGCATGAGAATACACGCCCGAGGCCAACGACGGTAGCCTCAGCCCACAGTGCAAAATAACCAATTATGTGTCCGGTCGGGCAACAGAGCCGACGGTCAACTGGCCGACCAGATCGGCGGTTCGCGGACGGCTTAGCGTAGAGATCGGCGGCGATCCGCCTGGCCAAGGACCGGCCAGGCGGATGTGTGCCTGCCCTGTCCGGTCTACCGCGCGGCTCCGGCGACGTAGGCGGCGACGATGTAGGTTGCGTGGCGATCGAGCGAGGTCCGTGCGCGGTCATACCGCATCGTGGTACGTGGATCAGTGTGGGATGCGGCTTCCTGGACGTCCCGTAGCGGGACTCCAGCGTCCAGGGCGGCTGTGATGAATGCGTGTCTCAGCGTGTGGGGTCCGACGGGCTTGGTGATGTCGGCGCGGCGGGCCGCCCGGCGGACGATCCGGGCGGCGCCGTGCCGGTCCAGCCGCCGCCCGTCCGGGCCTGTGAAGATCGGCCCTTCGGTGCGCTCGCCGATCGGCAGGTCGATCGCCCGGGCGGTACGCGGCGCCAGCGGGACGGTGACGACCTTGCCGCCCTTGCGGGTGATTACCAGGGTCCGGTGGCCGCGTTCGATGCCCAGGTTCTGGATTTCCGCTCCGGTGGCTTCGGAGACCCGCAGCCCGTTCAGCGCCAGCAGCGAGATCAGCGCGTGCTCCGCCGGCCGTGCCGAGCCCGGCGGCGACCAGCGTGGCGCCGAGCTCGTTACGGTCTAGCCCGGTAGCGTGCGATTCGTAATCCAGGCGGGGACGGCGGACATGCGCCGCCGGCGAGTGATCGAGCAGCTCTTCCTCGACCGCGTACTTGTAGAACCCGGCGATCGTGCACAGCCGGCGGGTCACCGTCGCCCGGGCCCGGCCTCTTGCCTCCAGGTCACGGGCGAAGCACTCGATGTCGGCCCGCCGCGCCTGGAACAGCTGCAGGTGACGCTGCTGGCACCAGGCGGTGAACTGCCGCAGGTCCAGAGCGTAGGCCTCACGGGTTAAGCCGGTATACCCGGCCAGGAATCCGGCCAGCGCCAGCCGCTCGGCGTTGGTGAACACCGGCTCGGCGACAGCGACCGCGGTGGACGGGGACGACGTTGTGGTGGTGGACATCGGGCACCTCCCGGATCCTGCTGAGACCCGGGAGGCAGGGCCAGCCCACAGCCCCAGCGACGATGATTCCACCCCACCGTCAATCAGCCCAGACGATCACGCAATGTCACCAATGCTTGTATGGCTATCACACCGGATCGCGGAATACGGGCGGCTTTGTCTTTGGCTGGCGGCCGACCTTTCAGGGTCCAGATTTCCCTGTTCTGCGCGGCGACGACCGCCAAGACCCAGGGCCGCACCGCGTGCCGCTGCGGCCCGCGCTTTCCTGGTTCCTGCTAGAGGAGGGCGGCGAGTATGGACGCGGCGCGTGCGGCGCCGTCGGTGGCGACGGGGCGGTAGTCGACGTGGCGGCCGATCTCGCTGGCGATCGCCGAGGCGATGTCGGCGGGCCCAGCGGTCGCATAGTCCATGCACCGCCCGGCGTGGTAGCGGTTGAGCCGGTGGCGGACGTGGAAGTTTTGCTCGAAGTGGTGCCCGAGCGGGAAGTAGAGGAAAGGCCGCCGGTTGGCGGTCAGCTCCATCGTCGTGGTGAGCCCGCCCTGAACGACCGCCAGGTCGCAGGCGGCCAGGTGGCGGTAGAGCTCGTGGACGTAGGGGCGGATTTCCAGCCCGTCGGCGGCTGGCAGGCTGGCGGGGTCGATCCGCGGGCCCGCCACGACGATCATCCGCAGATCCGGCACCCGCTCCTTCGCCTCGGGGAAGGCGGCGATGACCCGCCGCAGCAGGTGGCCGCCGACTCCTGAGCCGCCGACGGTCACGATGCAGAGGCGCTCGTTAGGGCGGTAGCCGAGCGCCTCGCGGTCGGCGAGCTGGCGCGGGTCGAACCCGGTGATGTAGCCGGCGAAGTCATAGTGCCGCTCGGTCCAGTCGCGGATCAGTGGCAGTCCGGGGCCGAAGGTGTCCGGGACGATGTCGTCGGGGTCGCCGACGAAGATGGCCCGGTCACGGATGCGGGGGTAGCGGGCGATGTGCTCGATCATCTCGGCGTTGTAGTCGGCGGTCAGGAACGCCTCCCGTTCGCCCGCGCCGGGCATCGGCAGCCAGCCGACAAAGTCGGTGAACCAGGCATAGGCGGCGGTCTTCTGCTCGGGGTTTTCGTGCAGGTAGTAATCGAGCTCCCAGGCTTCGTCGCCGATCCACAGGTCGTAGTCTTCGTCGCGGGTGAGGTCATGGAGGACCATGAAGTTGGCGAGCAGGATCTCATCCATCCGCCGGATGGCCTGGAAGCAATTTAGGTCGTGCTCGGCCGACTCGGACTCGATGTGCCCGGACTCACTGGCCAGGTCCGCGCTGGCTGGGTGGACCCGCTCCCCGCGCGCCTCCAGCACCGCGGTGACCGGATGCTGGGCGAGCCAGTCGATCTCCAGATCGGGGTGCAGCTTACGCAGTTCGCCGGCGATCGCCACGTCCCGCTGGGCGTGGCCCAGGCCAATCGGCGAGGAGATGTACAGCGCGCGCTTGCGGCGTGAGCGGCCCCGGCTCCAGCGAGGCATGGGTGCTGGCGGGCAGGCAAAGTCCCGGATGAGGAGGTTTGTCCGGACCGGGTCGCGCAGGTGGGGTGCGTGCCCGCAGCCTTCGAGCGTGATCAGCTGCGCGTGCGGGATCGCCTCCGCCACGGCGGCCCCGCGTGCGGGCCCGACGACCGCGTCCTGCGTCCCCTGGATGACCAGGGTCGGGCATCGCACCTGGGCGCAGAGCCGCAGCGCGTTTTCCCGGTCGTTAGGCCATTCCGCGTCTATGCCGCGGACGATGGTCTGCGGGTCGGTCTGGCCGCCCCAGCCGATCGCGTCCTCGGCCGGCTTGGTCGAGTGCGGCTCGGTGAACACCTGCGCGAAGAAGAACTCCAGGAACCCGGGCCAGTCGCGGAGCCAGTAGTGGCGATTCCATTTGGCCCAGCCCACCAGCGTGGCCGGTTCCTCGCCGAACGGGTAGGGGCCTTCCTCGGCGGCGGGATCGTCGGTCAGCAACAGGTCGGGCGCGATCAGCACCAAGCCTGCGACACGCTCGGGATGATCGACGGCGAGGATCAGATCGTCACCGGCGCAGCACCACGACACGACCACCACCCGATCGGCACCGGCTTCGTCCAGCACCGCAAGCGCATCGTCCGCGGTGGCGCGCCGGTCGTAGGCGCTCACGTCGCCGGGACGGTCCGAGCGCCCGTTGCCACGCCGGTCGAACGTGACGACCCGGCAGTGCCGGGCGAAGTAGGGTATCTGGCACTTCCACGCTCGTGAGTGGACGATCTCCCAGGTTGGAAGCAACAAGATGGTGGGCTCGCCGTTGCCGTAGACCTCGTAATAGACCCGCACGCCGTCGCGCTTGGTGTAGCCGGAGCTGTCCGGGTACCGGGCCCGGGACTGCTCGCGGCCGGGCTCGGTCATCGGGATATCCATTGGTCGATCCAATCCAGTAGTTCGCGGTGCCCGGCCTCGATGCCGCCCAGGCGCTCGACAATGATGCCGAGGTTGAACGTCATCACCAGCGAGACGAGCGCCTCCAGCGGCAGCCCGATGCCAAGCTCACGCCGCGGCTGCTCGAACGCTTCGGTCAGCACCGCCCGCCACTCGGCGTTCACCCGCGCCAGACGCGCCCGGATGTCCGGGTTGTTCCAGGCCAGCGCCTGGAGCTCAAACCAGACCTTCTCGTAGCTGAGATCCTCGCTCACCAGGTAGCGCATCGCCGTCCGCCACTTGTCCGTGAACGGCAGATCAGAGCCGTACAGTTCCCGCTGCCGGGCGATCAGCCGGCCGGTGAACCGTTCCAGCGCGTGCACCAGCAGGTTCTCGTTCGAGCCGAAGTAATAGTGAACAAGGCCGTGGTTGACGCCCGCCTCCTCCGCGAGGCGCCGCGTCGTGACGCCTGCGTAACCGGCATCGGCCAGCAGTCGCTCCGCCGCGTCCAGCAGCGCCTCCTCGGCGGCGGCACGCGCCGCCCTCTTCGGCGCCGCCGGGCTCACCGCAACCATGATGAGATCCCTCCCTGTCAGCCGGGTGATCAGCCAACTTGGTTAGTCATATGACTAAGTCATTCGACCAAAGCAGGTGATCGCTGTCAAGAGGCCTCCCAAGAAGTTGACAGCAGCCAGCCCACGGGCCGGTGGTGGGCCCCCAACCCTGGTCTCGCGATCGGCAGCAGGGAGGCGAACTGGTCGCGGGCCTCAGCCGCCATCCCCTTGTTCCGTGCGCGGGTGCCCGGGCGTGTCAGGCGGCCTGGTGGAGGGTGACTTTCATGCCGGAAGCGTTCCAGTTCGGCGATGAGCTCGCGGGCGGTACAGGTGCCGCTGGGCTGCAGTGTCATGATCAACGGCACTGCGTCCACAGCCAGCGACGGAACGCCGAACTCCAATTCGGGGCGCTGCACACCTCCTATGACCTGGATGACCACGCCGCACGTAACGGCGGCTCGGCGAGCGCGTCTCACGGTCAGCCGCTCGCGCAGATCGCACTGGCAACCATCCCAGGATCTTGCATAAACATGCACTGTGGCTCGCGCCGCGAACTCACTCATCTGCCGCTGCGGGTGTGTTGCGGTTAGAGCCCGAGCACGCGGCGAAGTCCCCGGTCCACCTCGTCCATGAGGGATGCAGGCGCGTGCCCGGCAGGTTCATCAAGGTCGGTCTTATCGAGGGTGACGAGGGCGGTGACGTTGATGACTGAGTCCTTGGGCAAGCCGGAGGCGGCTGTCGGCAGGAAAACGTTGCCGGGCACGGCGGCCGGAGCCGTATTAGACGTGATGACAGCTGCGATGGTGGTATTCAGCCGGCTGGCGTTGAACGGGTCGGACTGGACGACCAGGACGGGACGTCGTTTAGCGGGCTTGCTGCCGCCCGCTTCGCCGAGATCGGCCCAGCAGATACTGCCGCGCCCGGTCACCAGTCGTCCTGGCCTGCCAGGTAGCCGCGGCCAGCGGCGGCGGCATCGTTCGAGTCGTCATCGGCGGTTCGCAGCGCCTCGTCGATCTGCTGGGTGAGCGAACGCGAGGCGAGCTGGTCCAGGTAGCTGCGGGCAGCGCGGGCGAAGAACTCGGACCTGCTGATACCCATTGCCTGTGCTTGCCTGGTGGCTTGTCCGGTAATGGGCCAGCACCCCGGCGATCACGTCCTTCTCGGCCGCCCGCGTATAGATCTGCGTGGTGGTCAGGTGCGCATGCCCCAGCACCCACTGGACATCGGTGATCGGCATCAGCGGGTCCAGGGCCATCCGGTAGGCCGCCGAAATGCCGCAGGTCGTGAAGGCTCCAGTCCGCCCCGAGGGACTCATTCGCCCGCACGAACATCGCCCGCGCCGCGTGGTAGGTCAGCCGGCGGAACGGGCGCCGCCGCGTCCACCACACCGGATCATCGCCGCCCGCCGGGACCAGCCCGTGCAACTGCTCCTGATACAGACGCAGCCACACGAACGCGTCCGGCGAGGCCGGAAGCGCCTGCAGCGCCCGCGTTCCCTTGCGCACGACGGTGATCGTCTGATCGCCCGGGCAGATGCCGGCGCACCAGGCCGACAGCAGCTCCGCCGCCCGGGCCCCCGTGGAGATCCAGAACGCCACCAGTGCCCGGTCCCGGTGGCAGCCCAGTGCCGCGAACAGCTCGGCGAACGCCGTGTCCGGAATCTGGCGTGGAACCTGCTCAGTCACCCGTGGCCGGTACCGCCCCGCCTGCTCGTTGGGGAAAGGGTCCATCGGATTGCGATGGGCTGCGGCCCGGCCGGACCGGCGGGCCAGCGGGAACGGGCTCACGATCCCGGCACCCGCCTCCAGGCGGGTGCCGTAGAACGCACGGAGCACGCTCTCGCAGTGCGCTACCGTCGACGCCGCATATCCCGTTCCCGGTGCCTTCTTCCCGGTCACCGGATTCGTGCGTGCGCCGGTGCCGCACCACCGGTCCGGTCCGGCGCCTGGCCGGTCCGCCAGTGCGGCCGGGCCGGCTTGACCGCCGCCATCATCCAGCGGATGAAATCGCGTGCCTCGCACGAGGTCGCCTGATCCCACGGAACCTCGATCGCAAGGCAGAACCGGAGCCAGCGCAACAGGTCCAGCGCATACGAGCGCTGCGTTGCCGCCGACCTGCCCGCCGCGTGCATCTCGGCCAGGAACACATCCACCGCGCCGACCGGTGAGCCGCCGGCGTCCAGCAGCCGGAACGGACGGAACGCATCCTCGGCCGCGGTCACCGACCCGACCAGCGGTACCACCAGCACGGCCAGGTCCCGGCCGCCGCCTTCATTCATCATGCAGCGGACGCTAAGAGCAGCGATCAGCTTGTGTCGGGCGGATCGCCACTAACCCCGGGCTAGTTCAGTCAACAGGCCGGCAAGACCGTCGCCGCCCGCGCCGCGGCCGCCGCCCTCGACCCGGCCCGGCACACCATCATCTACCTGCCCGACCCCGCCATCGGCGCGCGCGGCATCCACGACCACATCGTCGCGGCTCTCGGCGCGCAGCCCCGCTTCTACACCTCCTCCCTCATCCGCCA
>DATIYI010000016.1:0-7530 GCA_035517695.1 Streptosporangiaceae bacterium | reverse complement strand
CGGCCCGGTCCGCCTCGCTGATCTCCCGCGGCCGCCCGGTCCGGGGCAGGTCCCGCAGCCCCGCCAGCCCGCGCTCCGCGAACCGGCCCCGCCACTTGCGCACCGTATTCAAGCTGATTCCCAGGCCGGCGGCAATCCGCGCGTTGTCCCGGCCGCGGGCGGCTGGCCGCGCTGGCCACCGAGACCGGCCTGCGGATCACCGTGTGCCACTTCCCGCCCGGCACCTCCAGTAGGGTCGGGGACTGGCGCGGTGGTTTCTCCAGGTGGTAGGTCCGCTTGGCGCCGATCGCGAACGCGATCTTCTCCTCGTGGGCGGCCCGGGCCAGCTGCCCGGCGAAGTACCCGGCGTCGGCGCGCATGGCTGCCCGCCCCGGTTGCCGTGCCTGCTGCGGCAGGGCGGCCAGCGCGCGGCGCAGCAGATCCGGCGCGGTCGCGCGCGGGTCGCCGGTGCCGTCACCCAGGTCGGCGGCCAGCACCACCTCGGTCTCGGCCCAGGTGGCCACATGCGGCCGCCCGGCCCGCTGGCCCTGGTGATACGCCACGCCGCGTTTCTTGCGGCCGTAGACCTCCACATCGGTGGTGTCCAGGTCGATGGTGACCGGCCCCTCGGTCAGCGCCGCCGCCCGCGGAGCGGGCAGCAGCGACAGCATCCGGCCGGTGACCGCCGCCAGGCCGGATTCCACCGCCCGCCACTGCGCCGGGGTGAACCTGCGGGCCAGCCCGGCCGCGGTTGTGGACGCCAGGCCCGGCACCGGCGTGATCTGCTGGCCCGCCGCGTCGGCGCGCTGGCGGTCCAGCCCGGTCAGGAAATCCTCCCCGGCCAGCTGCGCCGCCGCGATCCCGGTCAGCAACTGCCCGGCCCCCAAGCCGCGATCCCGCTGCTTGACCGGGCCGACCGCCGCATCCAGCGCCCCGATCACACCCGGTCACACAACTCTGTGACTGCCGCCAGGCCCGCGTTCGCCGTCAGCGACCGGGCCGCGCCCCCGGCCCGCACCTGCTGACGCCGCCTGCCACCCGCACGTATCCTGACCACCAGATAGGTGTCCTCTCCACTGGGCTGGTCATCACTTGGCAGCGATCATCATCCCAGGACAGAGCGGCACCTATCGGTATCTGCGGGGTCGTGTCACCGGCTTACTCGCGGAATCGGGTCTGAGATCGGTAGTGACGGGTACTTGATGCCGCCGGTGCCTGTGTTCATTGCGTCAGGTGGGGGGCGGTGCTGTGAAACGCTCCCGCAGCTTGAACTTCTGGATTTTGCCGGACGGTGTGAGCGGGAAGGACTCGACGAACACCCAGTGCTCCGGCGTCTTGTAGCCGGCCAGCAGTTCCCGGCAATGCGCCCGGAGCTCGGCCGGCGAGGGCGGCGCAGCGCCGCTCGCCGGTCGCACGAAGGCGGCGACCACCTCGCCCCACCTGTCATCCGGGACGCCGACCACCGCCACCTCGGCCACGCCGGGATGGGTAAACAGGGTGTCTTCGATCTCCCGGGGGTAGATGTTCTCGCCGCCCCGGATGATGGTGTCTTTGACCCGACCCTCGATGCGCAGGTAGCCGCGGTGGTCCATGGAGGCCAGGTCACCCGTGTGGTACCAGCCGCTGGCATCGATCGCGGCCGCGGTGGCGTCTGGCGCCTGATGGTAGCCGCGCATGACGAGATAGCCCCGGGCGCACAGCTCGCCGACCTCACCGACCGGGACGGGCCGGCTCGTGGCGAGGTCGGCAACCAGGACCTCGGTCTGAGGTAACGGCTGGCCCAACGTCTCGGCCCGGTCGGCCTCGGCGTCATCGAGCTTGGTGACGGTCAGCAGGGGTGAGCACTCGGTCGTGCCGAACACGATGCAAAAGCGCACACCCAGCAGCTGCTCGACCCGGCGAACCAGCTCGGCTGGGACGGGCGCCCCGCCCGACACCGCGCAACGCAACGCGGAAAGGTCCCGGCGGGGCAGGTCTGGGTGTTCCAGCATGGCGATCATCATGGTGGGCACGCCGGCGACGACGTTCCCGCGCTCGGACTCCAGCAGCTCAAGAACGGCGGCTGGTTCAAAGGCCAGCACGGGGACGTGGAGCGCGCGCGACTGGACCGATCCGAGCACGCCCAGCCCGCAGCCCGCGGTGTGAAACAGCGGCATCGGGTTCACTAGTACCTCGCCCGGCGCCAGCCCGATCCGCTCTGCCCAGAACCGGGCGTTGTTCGTCAGCCCTCGGTGGTGCAGCTCGGCGCCCTTTGGGAAGCCCGTCGTCCCCGACGTGTATTGGATCTGGGCCAGGTCGCCCGGATGAACCGCCGGCAGCGGCGCCGCCGGGTCGCCCGAGGCGAGAAAATCTTCCCATTCGGTAAACCAGACCACGTCGCGGAGGGCGGGGACACCGGGCCGGACCTCCGCCAGGAAGGCGGCCATCGGACCTCGGAACTCCGGCACCAAGAAGATCCCCGCCGCCCCGGACTGGTTCAACACGTAGGCCAGCTCGGCAGGCCGGAACGCGGGGTTGACGGTGACCAGCACCAGGCCGGCCAGCGCGGCGCCGAACTCGACAATGACCCACTCCGGAAGGTTCGGGGCCCACACCGCGACCCGCTCGCCTGGCTCGAACCGGGCAGCCAGCGCATGCGCGGCCCGCTCCGCGTCGGACAACAGCTCCGCGTAGGTCCACCGCCGCCTAGCTGCCGGGTCAGCCACCCCGTCGACAAGCGCCAGCTGGTCCGGGGCGGCCGCGGCCGCTACTTTCAGGACCCCGCCCACCGTCGTGTCCGCCACCAGCGAAGACGTGTCCGCCGACCAGTAAGAGACCGTCAACTTAGCCATACGCTGCCGCCTGTCCCTCGTGCCCAGCACCGACGCCGGACTCACACAGCGGACCACGATTCGGCGCGCGCCCCGTCACGCCCAACCCAATCCCGGGCCGTTCGGTAGCGGTCCGCCAACCCATGCTAGGAGACGGTCCGCCGCCGAGCGAGCCGCCCGTAGCACCGCCTCCCGCGATCCGTGCCGACGACGCGTTCCCACCGCAGCGCACCCTGCTGATGCCTGGCCGCGACCGGGCTGGCAGCCGGCCCAATCTATCCGGCGAGTCACTCGCCGACACGTACAGGTGCTCATGGGCGCAGGCCTGCGGATAACATCACCAATCAGTACCGGCACCGTCAACGCCCTGGCAGCCCGCCGGTCCAGATCTCCGCTGCCGATCCCACCGCGGCGACCCGCCGCAGCGTGGCGACCCGCCGCAGCGTGGCGACTCGCCGTGCTCACTGATGACGAGATCGAGTTGCTCATGGATGCGCCTGCTACCGAGCGCGGACACCTGCTGTGGGCGGCTGCCTGCCGTCGCTATGACCTGATCGGCGAGTTTGCCGAGGAGGTCGTGCGCGAGCGATTCCTCCTGCTGACTGCGACACTTGGATACGAGGATTTCGACAGCTTCGTGCGTGGCAAGGCCCTGTGGCACAGCGAACCGGCTGAACTCAAGGGATCGACCTTGCGCAAGCTGAGCTCGAACGTGTTCAGGATGCTGAACGAGGCGGGCCTGTTGTCCGATGGTGGCCACCTGCTCCGGGCCGTGTTTTCGCCGCGTGTAGCGAGCGCCTTGGCCGCACGCAATCCCAGTGATCTGCGGTTCTACCCGGCCAACAATGACGCCACAGGGAGGGCCGTGCTGTGACACCGGCCGAGCTGTCGGTGGAGATCCTTAAGGATCACGGGGTCTGGGATCGCCTGCTCGCCCTCGAACCGGAGCAGGGCAAGGCTGACTTCCGCGAGTTGCTCCAGGGGATGCTCGCCACATCGCGCCCGCGATCCGCGCTAAGCTCGCCGATGGTGGGGTGCCCCATGGCGACTTCGACATCTTCTTCTCACCGGTATCAGCGAGGTCTTCCCGTACATTCGCTCGCACAACGTGCTGAACAACTTGCAGAGCGTCGTGGTCGGCAAGCCAATGCTCATGTTCTTCCCTGGCCGCTACGAGCAGTCCGACACGTTGGGGTCGTCGCTTGTGCTGTTCGGGCGACTCAAGGACGACCAGTGCTACCGAGCCAAGAACATCTTGGAACAGGAGGCTTGACTCGATGAAGCTGAACGCGCTCTTCGCCAAGGACATCCAGCGTCCGACGGCGTAGTCGAGGACGATCTTGTCCAGCTCCGAGAACAGCGGGCCGGCCTGATAGCGGGGTAGGGCGAGGATCTCCTCGTCGGTCAAACCCCACCGGCGGGAGATGGCCGAGCCCATGTCGATGCAGTATTCGCAGTGGGTGAGGGTGGCCGCCTTCAGCTCGGCGAGGGCGTGGAGCCTCCATGTCCGGCCGGTCCGGCCGGTTCACCGGGCGTCCATGGACGAAGCCGGGGAACCCAGCCGCGCACGGCGCGCCGGTAGTCCCGGTACTCGGCCCCGAATCTGCGGGCCAGGGTTGGCTCCTCGTAGAACCGGACGGCGGCCGCGCCGATGCAGCAGGCCACAGCGGTGTATTCCAGGAGGCCTAGCGAGCCGAACAGGAGCGCCTCGCCGGACATGATGGCTATGAAGCCGACGTAGATGGGGTTGCGCACGTAGCGGTAGAACCCGCTCACTACGAGGCGCGGCGGCGACGCTGCCGGCACGGGTGTCCCGTCAGCCCTGATGAACTCGGTAAACGCCTGAACGAGTGGGACGAGGCCGGCGCAGATCAGCAGCCCTCCGGCCGCCCGCGCGACCGCCCAGTAAGGCAGGGGCTGGTGAAAGTGCCATTCGCCCAGCAGATACGGAAGTAGGCAGCCGAAAGTTCCGCCGAGTGCCAGGCCCCACGCAAGGCTGACGGCCGATGCGGTTGATTTGCGCATTCCCGCCTCCGGAAGGTCAAGCGCGAGCGGTTCAGGCCACCGTGCGCAGTCTGATCCCGGTTCGGCTCGATGGCGAGGTTGGGGCTCGATGGCGAGGTTGGGGATTGCCCGCCCGATGCGGCCGGGCAGCCACCAGTTGGCGGATCCGGGGAGTTGCATGATGGCGGGCACGAGCACCATGCGGACCACGGTGGCGCCGACGAGCCCGCTGCCTGCCCGCTGCGCGAGCCCGATGACGGCCACCACGAGGAGCCAGCCGAGCAGCACCCGGCGCCGGTGGTCGTAGCACCACGCGGCGAGGCGGCCGAGCCGGCTGCGTGGCAACGGGCAATGTTCGCGTCGGCCGGGCTCTGGGTGCTCGTCATCTGCGTACCTCCGATGCGTAGCACGCTTAATTCGAGATTAGAACTATCATTTTGATAGTAGTAGTCTCACAAGCATGGTTACGGATGTCAAAGGCCGCCGCTCCTCCGCCGGCAAGGGCGGCCAGGCGCGGACCCGCCTGGCTCGCGCCGCGGTCGTCGAGGCCACGCGGGCCCTTTTTCTCGAGCGCGGCTACGCCGCAACGACGATCGAGGCCATCAGCGACGTGTCGGATGTTCCGGCAGCGACGGTGTACCGGCTGTTCTCGTCGAAGCTCGGAATCCTCAAGGCACTGCTCGACGCCTCAATAGCCGGAGACGACGAGGCAGTCGCCTTGCCGGACCGGCCCCAGGTCCGTGCGCTTCTTGCGGACCCGGACCCCCGGAACCAGCTGTCGGGCTTGGCCGGCCTCATCGGCGGCATCATGTCGAGGGCCGAGCCTCTTCACCGGATCCTCGTCAGCGCGGCAGGCTCCGATCCCGAGGCTGCCGCGCTGCTCGCCGAGCTGATGCGACAAAGGCAACACGGCCATGCGCAGATCGCGCGTTCCCTCGCCCGCGCCGGCGCCCTGCGCCCGAAGCTGCGCGAACGCCACGCCGACGACATCCTTCACGCCCTCACGTCCCCCGAGGTCTACCGGCTGCTCGTCGGTGACCGGGGCTGGCCACCGGAGCGGTACGAACAATGGCTGGAGAACATCCTCATCGACCAGCTGCTTGCTCCGCCGGCGACCGGGCCCAAACGGACAGGCTCCTGACTCTCCCATCGACTGGACGCCAGGAGGGCCTGCGGCAACAACACGATATGCACCGCGCGGCTTCTACCCGGGTACGCGTTCCGTGGCCGGGAGAAGCTCCGGTTCGCTGTCCCGCTGGCGGCGCGAGCCGGGGGGAGCTGAAAACAGCGATCTTGCTCTACCGTCTTCGCAGGCGCGCAGAATGGCCGCTCGTGTGCGCCCTCCACGGTCGGCCAGCTGACCAGTACTGCCGCGGCGAACGGCGGATCTAGGGCGTATCAATGACCCGCTGGTCGATCACGGAATGCAACCACGCCGCTGGAAGCCGAGAAGCCGGCGCCGAACTGGCGGCTGGTTAGCCGTTCGGGCTGCGCAGTCTGCAAAGCCCAGATCGGCCAGCCCTGATCGTCGTCAGCATGGCCACGCGGTCGATGAGGCTCAACTTGGCTGGGTGGAGCACGCGCCGGAAATCAATGTCGGGCACCGGTGATGCGGTCGACGCGCTCGATGGTGATCATCTCGCCATCGACTACGTACACCACCCGGTACGGTCCGGCGCGCAGCCGGTGGTAGTCGCCTCGGTGGAAGGCCTCTGGTGGGTACGGGTTGTCGGCCAGCTGGGTGATTGCCGCGCCGATGGCGCGCATCCCGTCTTGGTCTGCCATGTGTCGGCGTGCTGATGCTCTGGCCGCGGGCGACCATTCGATCTTCACTGGCGGCTGAGCAGCTCGGCCATCGCTTCTTCGTGGGAGACGGCGCCGGGCCTGCCTGCGGCGACCCAGTCGCGGTGGGCAGTAAGCGTGGCCTCGATCTCGGCTTCTTCGAGAAGCTCGGCCGGGGCGCGGCGTTCGACCGCCTGGAGCCGCCGCAGCTCCGTCAGCGGGACGATCGCGGCCGCTTCCCCGCCGAGGTGGATCACCTCATACGGCTCGCCTGGGTCCGGGTGGCTGGCTGGCTGCGCGGTCATGCTGCCAACGTACCGGCCCGGCCGGGTCATCGCGATGACGCCTTTGGTTCTGCGTTCGGCGTAGTGTCTTCGGGTGGTTTGGTGCGCTGAGCGCCGAAGACCTCGGGGCGGACGTCGGCACACCGTCGTCGATCGGTCACGGGCGGCATCAGGTGGAATTCGCCTGGTCGACGGGCGATCCGCCACTGCACGCCCGGTTACGTCAGCAAGGTCGAGTGCGGAACGATGTTCGCGAGCCGGAGTTTCGCGGAGTCAGCCGACCAGCACCTGCGCGCCTGCGCGCCGGGCGGGCGCTCGTCCGGCGGTGGAAGGTGACTACGACGGCGGGTACAGAGCCCCAGCACGGTGCCACTGGCAAGCCGGCCCGAGGGGAATGCCCGTGGAGGGCGTCGCTGGCGACATTGAGACGTTGAGATCACGAAGTGCCCGGTCGTGCGGTTGGGGCGCCGCCCGCGGTCCGCGTGATAGTGAACGCCTGGTGCCGCAGCCGTGCCCAGTCCAGTTGCGGCCGCGGCTCGGGAACCCCGGGCCGGTCGTGCGGGACCTGCACCCGCAGCGACAGCGGGCAGATCGTGCAGCGCACCGGGGTGGGCATCAGCACCGATTCGCCGTCGATCCCGACCGGGATCTGGGGTTGGTCGGCGTCGATG
>DATIYI010000015.1:0-2228 GCA_035517695.1 Streptosporangiaceae bacterium | reverse complement strand
ACGTCGGCGTGTAAAACCGCCCGCAGCTACACACGCCGGCTGATAAGTGACCAGCCGGCGACTGGCGACTGTCGCCTGAACGCAGAAGGTGCTAGACCCCGGCAGGGTCAAAACCTAGCCCCGTTTTCCGCACCGCTGGAGGGTTACTCTTCCGCGTTTTCCGGCCAGGGTAGGGCGATGCCGAGTAGGGCGAGGATGAGTCGTTGTGTCTGGGTGAGCCTGTCGAGGACCAGGCCGGTTTGGGTGTAGGTGGCGTGCATGCCGTCGAGGGCGGCGAGGGCGGCGCGGGCGGTGGGTTTGGCGGCGCGTCCTTCGGGGAGGATGCCGGGCAGTGGCACGCCGTCGCCGAGAGCGGCGCGTAGTTCGGCTTCGATGAGCCCGAAGATGAGCAGGGCGATGCCGATAACAGCGATGAGTGCTTCGATTCGGTCGTCGTTGTGCAAGAAGACGGGCCGGACCCGCAGGGTTTGTTTGAGGTCGCGGTGGCGTTGTTCGACGACCCATTGGTCCTTGTAGATCCCCAGCAGGTTAAGGGCGGTCAACTCGGTGCTGTGGTCGGGGTCGGGAAGGTTGGTGGCCAGGGCGTAGAGGCCGTCGAGGTGTCCGGCGTTGCTGATGGCGACGGGGTTGCGCTGCCAGGTGATGGTGGGTTTGCCGGCGCGGATGCCGGTGGTGACGGTGAGTAGGTCTTTGACTGGGCCGGTGAGGATTTGGGCGACGCGGGCATCGACGTGTGCGCGGGTCGTGTAGTAGCGGCCACCGAGCCCGTTGCGGATGCGGGTGAGGGCCGCCTGGGCCTTGTCCAGGGCGCGCTCCCGCGCGTCGGCGACGGAGGCGGCTTCTTCGGAGGACCAGATGTAGGCGACGCGCAGGTGGTGGCGCACGTCGGCGTGATCGGTGACCGGAAACGGCGCCAGCAGCCCCTTCCAGGTGCTGCGTTGGTATGCGGGCAGCCGCTGCTCCCGGTAGGAGCAGTAGTCCAGCGAAGCCAACGCGTTCAGGCCGCCGGGCACCTGGGCGGTGAACCTGTCTGCCCAGCCGGTGTCGGCGCGCAGCGGCACCACGAACCGCACGTTCTTGGCGTCGGCGGCGCACAGGTTCTCCAGGTAGCCCAGCCCGGAGTCGGCGACGATGACCAGGCCGGGCGGCAGCGCGCCGGCGAGGGTCTCGATCGCCTCGGTAAACGCGGGCAGTTCTGAGCTGGATCCCTTATGCGGGCGAAAATACACGCTCACCCCGGAGGCGGTGGCGGCCTGCAGGGTCTTGACCTGCCTGGCTATGGTCCGATCCGCGGACCACCCCTTGGCCACGATCGCGGAGTCGTGGTAGCCACCGGCGAACCGGACCGCGGTCAGGTCCAGGTGCAGCCGGGAAGCATCGGCCACCGGGAACCCGCCGATAGCGGCCAGCAGCAGCTGCCCGCGGACCTGCTCGGCCACCGGCGCCAGGGCCTCCAACGCCCGACCGAGCCGGTCGTCATTGAGCAGCATGGCGGGCACGCCGAGCAGCTCGGCCAGCGCCGCCGACGACGCCCACCCGGCCACGTCATACAGCGGCGCCGGGCCGGCCAAACGGTTGGCGACCAGCGCGGTGATCACCTCGCCGTGGGTAAGCAGCGCACGCCCGCGCATCGGCACGAGCCGATCGACCACGCCGACAAGGCCAAGACGCCGCAGGTAGTGGGCGACCACCAGCAGCGGGCCAACCTCCCGGCGGGTGCCCACCGCCGGCGGGTCCAGGCGGGCGAAGGCTCCCGCGAACCGGTCGAGCTGCCCCGAGGACTTCAGCTCGTCCAGGCGACCCAGCGTTGCCACAACCCGCTGGCGCACCTTCCCGCCATCTCGGCGCCCCTCGACCAGCTGCACGTACTCGTGTACCTGGTCGCCTCGACGTACTCGCTTCACTCTCGCGTACATGTTGGCACAACGATATCACCGAAATCCCAGAAATTACAAGCGTGTTATTCACCTGTTGGCACAACACTTGAGGTTCCCGACCCACACGAATCACGCCAAAACCCAACGCCCGCAAACACAAACATCAAAATCTCACACGGGCTAACCCGATCACAGTGCGGAAAACGGGCCTAGCCGAGCAAGGAGGACCAGAAGGGAATGTTGACTGTGGAGGATTGGGCAGAGATTCGCCGGCTGCACCGGGCGGAGGGGTTGCCGATCAAGGCGATCGCCCGGGTGTTAGGGGTTTCGAAGAACACGGTGAAGGCGGCC
>DATIYI010000014.1:0-25250 GCA_035517695.1 Streptosporangiaceae bacterium | reverse complement strand
TCAGCCTTCGGCAGCCGGCGCTGCACCCGCCGCCGGGTGAACACATCATCCAGCCGCTTATCCAGCGCGCCGAACAAATCCTGGCCCACCTGCATCACCTGGACCGGCAACAGCGCATCAGCCACGTCGAACGCGAGCCCGATCTCCCCCCGCGGGAACAGCTCCGGCAACCGCCGGTCCAGATCAAACCCCAGCTTGTGCAGATAGGTGACCGCCGCGAAATCAAACCGCGGCGTGGCGATCCGGTACCGGGCCAGCTGCTGCTTGAGCATGAACAACGCCGAAAAACACTCCTGCGGCCGGTTCTCCCCCACCGGGCGGGCACCGAAATCGATCCGCGCCACCGGCACCGTCACCGCCTGCGCCGCCCCACCCAACGCGGCCCGCACCTGATCCCCGGGCTGCCGCCGTACCCGCTCCCACTCCACCGGCCGCAGCCGCACGCAGCACCGCGCCGCCAGATACCGCAACAGCAGCGACTTGCCGTTGCCCCCCAAGCCATACAGAAACAGCAACCGCCGCGGCGGCGGATCATCGTTGATCAGCGACAGGAAACGCGCGATGACCTCAAACCGGTCGCAGAACAACTCCAGCGAGCGGTCATGCGCCATCGGGGACTGCGCCCCGCCGGTCTCCTCGAAGATCGACACCAGTCCCCCGGTAGCCGCCGCACCTCGCTGGCTCGCATCCGGTTTCCTTCAAACACATATCAAAACCGCAGATGCACCTAACAGCCCATTTTGCCCGATTCCAGCAACGCGCACCGGCAAATAACCGAAGGATCAGGACCAGCGAGGGGAACGGCAAGCGCCAGGTCATGACATCAGCGCACCCGGCGGTTAGCCACGGCGGGGGTGCGATAACGCCGCACGGTGCGATGGGTGCACGGCCGCGCAGACATCCCGGCAGGCTGGCGACCGGCCAGGAACTGCCGAACCGGGCTCGTTCAACGGCTCGCACCGCACGGCTGGCCCCAAATGTGCGCAGCAGCGCCGGCCAGACCCCGGTCATCACTGTCACCGGCCGCGCTGATTGTCCCGCGTCGCTGAGGGTGGGCGTGTAGAGGGGTGTTGGCGACACTGGGGGCGGGGATGACGGCTGGGGCTTGTGAGGTACTGGTGCGCGGCGACAGGGTGGGCATGTCCAGATGAGGAAACGGCCCTCCCGTCTCCTTTTGCGGTGGTGACCGGGAGGGCCGTGCGTGGCGCTTGGAGGCGCCGGTGCCCACGGTAAGCCATGCGGTGCAGGTGGTGGAAGCGCAGCTGAAGGCCGGTCGGCTGCGGTGCCTGGTTTCTGGGTGCGGCGGAGAGCTGCGGCCCTGGTGGTATGGGGTGGGTCGGCCGCTGGTCCTGGCCGGGGGGGTGGCGGAGCGGGTGCGGCCGCGGCGGGCGATCTGCCGCTCGTGCGGGACGACGCGGGTGCTGTTGCCGGACACGATGCTGTGCCGCCGCGCGTACGGGTCAGAGGTGATCGGCGCGGCGCTGGTGGGCGCGGCCCGGGGGGTGCCGTGGACGCGGATCGCCGCGGAGATCGGAGTGCCGTTTGAGACGGTGCGGGGCTGGCTGCGCCGGTTCGCCGGCCGCGCGGAGCTGGTGCGGGCGTGGCTGCTGGGCTTACTGGACGCCCTGGTCGATGACCCGCGGCTTCCCGCCGGCCAGGCCGGGCCGCTGGCTGGCGCGCTGAGCGTGCTCGGCGAGCTGCACCGGCAGATGCCGGCCCGCTGGCCGCTGGTGACCGGCTTGTCGCCGTGGCAGCTGGCCGCCCGGCTGTCACGATCAGGCCTGCTTTCCCCGTCCTGGCCGCCCGGTGCGATCAACGCGAGTTCACCGGTGACGTAGCCGCAGGCCGGGCGGCATCCTGGCTGGCCGGGCCGGCCCGCAGGGGGCCGGGCGGGCAAGCGAGGAGGAGCCAGGTGAGCTTCATCGATGACCAGGACGCGGCGCGGAAGGCCAGGGCCCAGGACGTCGCGTTGTTCCGGTACCGGCTGATCGCCCCGGCGCTGGAGCCGGGGGTGACCACCCGGCAGCGCGGGCGGCTGGTGCGCGGCATCGCCGCGCAGGTGCACGCGGGGCCTGCGGGCCCGGTGCGGGTGTCCCGCAAGAGCCTGGACCGGTGGATCCGGGCCTGGCGGGCCGAGGGGTTCGTGGCACTGTGCCCCTCACCGCGGCAGGTGGCGCCGCGGACCGAGGCGGCGGTGCTCGAGCTGGCGGCCGCGCTGAAGAAGGAAAACCCGCAGCGCACCGCGGCGCAGGTGGCCCGGATCATCGCCGCCCACCGCGGCTGGGCGCCGTCGGAGCGCACCCTGCAGCGCCAGTTCGTGCGGGAGGAGATCGCCACTCCCGCCGGCGGGGTGGTGCACGGCCGTTTCGAGTCGGACGCCCCGAACCTGCTATGGACCGGCGATGTTCTGCACGGACCGGTGGCGGCTGGGCGGAAGGCTTACCTGTTCGCCTTCATCGACGACCACAGCCGGCTGGTCACCGGGTTCCGGTGGGGGCACAGCGAGGACAGCCTGCACCTGGCCGAGGCGCTGAAGAGGGCGATCGCCATCCGCGGCGTCCCGTCCCGGCTGTACGTGGACAACGGTGCCTGTTTCTCCGATGAGACCCTGCCACGATACTGCGCGAAGCTGGGCATCAACCTGGTCCACAGCCCGCCCTACCGGCCGCAAGGGAGAGGGAAAATCGAACGCTGGTTCGAGACCGTGCGGGTGCAGTTCTTGGTCGAGATCAGCCCCGACGGCAAGCCCGCCCCCGGCCGCCGCGTGGTCGCCGGGCTGGACGAGCTCAACAGCCTGTTCCACACCTGGGTCGAGCACGATTATCACCTGCGGCCGCATTCGGAGACCGGCGCCACGCCGCTGGCCCGGTGGGCCAGCGGCCAGCCCCGGCACGTGAGCGGGCCCGAGCTGGACGCCGCGTTCTTGTGGGAAGCGACCCGGTCGGTGCACGCCGCCACCGCCACCATCCGGTTCCACGGCAACACCTATGAGGTGGACGGGCAGCTGGCCGGGCGGAAAATCACCCTGACCTACTCGCCGTTCGATCTCGCCGGCGCCGCCATCCCGATCACTGTGTCCTACCGCGGTACCAGCTACGGGACCGCCCGGCCCCACCTGATCAAGCGGCACACCCACCCGAAGGTGAAGACGTCGCCCCGGCCCGGCGAGCCCGGCGCGCCGACCGGGATCAGCTACCTGGACCTGCTCGAAGCGCGGCGGACGGCCGCCGACGGGGCGGCTTACTCCATCCGCTACCACCACCTGGCCGACGGCGACCCCAGTGACGGCCAGCCGGGAACGGAAGGAGACCAGTCATGATCGGCGAGCAGGTGCGCGGCTACTTCGGGTTCGAGCGCATCCCCTTCGACCGGTCGCTGGCGGTCTCCCAGCTGTTCGCCTCCGCCTCCCACAACGAGGCGGCCGCCCGCATCGGATACGCGATCACCACCCGCGGCCTGGCCGTCGTGACCGGGGAAACCGGCGCGGGGAAGACCGTCGCGGCCCGCGCCGCGACCGCGTCCCTGGACGCCTCCCGCTACCAGCTCATCTACCTGCCCAACCCGCAGGTCGGCGCGCGGGGCATCCACCACGCGGTCGTCACCGCCCTCGGCGGGGTGCCCCGCTTCCACCACGCCACCCTCATCCCCCAGGCCGCCGCCGCGCTGGCCGCCGAGACCGCAGAGCGCGGCCGGCAGCCGGTACTCCTGGTCGACGAGGCTCACCTGCTGTCCCACGACCAGCTGGAGGCGATCAGGATGCTGTCCAACAGCGAGCTCGATTCCGCCTCCCCGCTGGCCATCGTGCTGACCGGCCAGCCACAGCTACGGCAGAACATGAAACTCGGCGTGCTCGCCGCGCTCGACCAGCGGATCACCGTCCGCTACGCCATGCAGCCGATGACCCCGCAGGAGACAACCGCCTACCTGCGTCATCACACCCGCATCGCCGGCCGCTCCGACACGCTGTTCAGCGACGACGCCGCCGCGTTCGTCCACCACACCGCCCGCGGCTACCCCCGCGCCGTCAACCGGCTCGCCGTCGCCGCGCTCCTCGCCACCTACGCGACCCGCAAAACCATCGCCGACGAGGCCGCCGCCCGCGCCGCAGCCGCCGAGGTGAGCGACCAATGACCAGCCCAGCCGTCGCCGCCCGGGTACGCCAGCTCGCCGCCCAGGCCGACCACCGCCGCGCGGTCACCGAGTTCCGCGCCCGCCGCGCCGCCGACCAGCAGGCCCGCGTGAACACCCTCCTGCTCGAAACAGTAGCCGCGCTCGCCAGCCTGCTCAGCACACCGGCATCACGGGCACGCCCAGCGCGCCACCACCCCACCGCGACACCCTGACCACCACCGCGACACCCTGACCACCACCAAGCCCCGCCGGCCCCGCCGGCGGGGCCTTCCCAACACCCGTCCGTGCCCACTCAAAACGGCGCGACCATGCCCATTCAAAGCGACGCCGGACACGCTGATCAAGCCGCGTGTGTTCAACGAAAACAGACACCGCGATCCCGGTGTGTGACATCCGTCACTTTCCAGTGTCCACCAGAGCCGCGAATTGACGGCCGGTCCTGCCTACAACTGGCCTACAAATGATCGACGGCCTGATTGTCAGCTATCACGATCAGGCCGTCTACCTGCGGTTTCTAGTCGGGACGGCGGGATTTGAACCCGCGACCCCTTGACCCCCAGTCACGGACAAGGTGTGTGGCTAGGTCTGAAGGAGCCGGACGGGGAGCCCCTCACCTGCAATAACGCCCTGACTGAGTCGCAGAAGGTCGGAGGGAGTCTGAACACGTTGGCTCCCCTAATTGGCTCCCGCGGCTCCCCCGGTCCGAAGAGGGGCCACCCATGACAATCAAGATCAACGAAGACTCGACGCCGACCAAAACCGACCGTGATCGCCGCCGCAACCCGAAACGACAACCGCAGGACCATGATCACATGGCCGTCAGCCTTACCCGCAATCAGGCGCACCGGCCCTGCGATCCGCCGACACGTGTCTAGAGATGGCCCACGACAACAGACCTGGGGCCACCGGCAGATCTACGGCGAGCCGACCGCCTCGGGCACAAGATCGCGCCCTCCCCATCTGGCAGATCCTCGAGGCCGCCGACATCGACCATCCGCTTGTCGGCTGACCCGCGTGATCCAGCCATGGCGCAATCTCGTTAGCCCGTTGACGATATGTCAAGCCGCACGTGGTGCGATTTCCACGATGAGCTCGGCGTTGAGGGCGGCGGAGATCCGCTCGAGCACAGGGATCGTCGGGACCGCTCCGCCGGCTTCCAGGCGGGAGAGCGCGGGCTGGGTCATACCGGCGCGGGTGGCGAGCTCGACCTGTGACAGCCCCATGGCCAGGCGCCGTTCGCGTACTGCCTGGCCGATCATGAAGGCGCGGCGGGCTTCAGCGTATCCCTCGCGGTAGTCCTCGCTACCACGGCGGTCTTGCGCGAGTTCCTCATAGGACGAGTGGCCATCGGTCATGTCAGTTCACCTCCCGGTTGAAAGCCCCATGGGCGGGGCTGTGCTCGGCCTCGCAGATCTTCTGCGCGTGTAAGGCACGGGCCACCTCCGCAGTCTCGGCGCTGCGGGTCTTACGGAACACCGTCAGCAAAATCACGCGGCGGCCGGGCGCCAGCCAGTAGCTGACACGGGTCTGCTGGCGGAGCAGGTGGAACCGCAGCTCACGGACCTTCCCTCCGAGATGACGGGTGTAGGGCTCGCTGAGGGCTTCGGCATGCTCAGCCAGGACGCCGACCAGGAAGTCGACCCGGCCGAAGTCGCGGTCAGTGAGTTCCTCCAGCCATGACCGCACTTCTGGCTCGATTTCCACCCCGTAAAGGCCTGTCATGCACTCAATGCTATATGCATCCGATGCTATGGACCCAAGGGGTTGGCAGGCATGCGGAGGATCCCGGTGCCATGGCCACGCGGCTCTCACGTGGCGGAGGCCATGTACGCGACGAGAATGTGGTTGGGGTGGCGGTCGAGGCCGGTCGTAGCACCGTGGTACGAGGATTGGCATGGCAGGCGGTGATCTGGACGTGAACGCTAGGCTTCTCGCGCTGGTCGCAGAGAGGCTTAAGGTTGGTGGCTCGACGCTCCTGCGCAACGGGTTCACCGCGGCGGGCGCCGTCAGCCTGCTTGGCGCCGACATCACAGGCAATCTCGAATGTGACGGCGCCAAGTTCAACGGCACCGACGCCAGCGGCAACGCCCTGAACGCCGACGGCCTGAAGGTCGGCCATAGCGTCCTGCTCCGCCACGGGTTCATCACCCGTCGGCACGGTGAGGCTGCTCGGCGCCGACATCACAGGCAACCTCGAATGCGACGGCGCGGCGTCCCAAGAACGCGCACAGAAGCCGGAATCCCCCCGCCCTCACGGACCGCGCGCATCGTGGCCCGGCGCGCGGCCCTATGGCGGATGACAAGCACAGACGCGGTAACCCCTATCGCGACGGCGAGTCCTGCCGCGACCTCGGCGGCGACCTCTAAGACGTGCAGGGCAACACTGGCCGCGTGACCGATCGCGCGGCGGTCGTCCGCGATGACGGCCAGGACGATAAGCACGATCACGGCACCGGCCCCGATTCCGGCGTTACCGCCGTGGTGACCGCAACCCGGGCAATGAAGCCCGCTACATTTCATGACGATCAGTCCTCTTCAAGCTGTGTGGATTGGTCTGGCCAGGAGGAGGTGTGGATGAAAACCCGTTGCTTAGCCGGCTTCGCGTTCGGTTTCGGTTCGCCGGCCTGGCCGGAATGTCAAGGCAGGAATAGGACCATAGTGGTAAATTACAGAAAGTGCGCTCTGGCCTTGGTACCCACATGGTTGCGGCGACCCCGGGGGCCGTGGATATCGCCGTGACGGTCGTAACTGCCGCTGCGACGGGTGGAATTGGCGCAGCAACAGCAACACGCGCGCAGTTCGTGCTCAAGTTCATGCGCGAGGTTGGGGTCCCCGATTCGTGGCCGCCGGCATTAGGTGCCGTGAAGGTGGCTGGTGCTGTCGGGCTTCTGGCTGGGCTCCGCGCGAAACCACTTGGGATCGCTGCCGGGAGTGGCCATGGGAGTGGCCTGGTCCTGTACTTTTGCGGGGCTGTCATTACGCATGTGCGGGCGGGCGCGTTCCGCAACATCAGCTTCCCCGCAGCGTATCTGGGGCTTTCGTCGATGTCTCTCGCGCTCGCAACCCGCCGCGCCACCCGCCCTCCTACCGCTTGACTACGCTGCTCCAGGTCAGGACAGATCTGCGGGGCTGCGGGAGCGTAAGGGCCTAAGCACCCCGGTCGAGGTGGTCGGTCAGTGCGCCGAGCGGGCTGTCCAGCCGCGGGCCAGCGCGGCCAGGAACTGCTGCGCCACCTGCATCGGCGCGGAGCGTAGCAGGTAGCGCACCCGGCTCGGCCGTGACCAGGCCGGCCCCGGCCAGCACGGCCGGGTGCTTGTGGCTGGTCAGCGGCCGGCCGGCAAGGGCGACAAGGAACGCCGGGTCCCGGTCTCGGGCGCTGCTCCTATGGGGGGCGTTCGCCGGTTCCCCGCTCTACAGCCGTTCGACCACCGGCCTTGGTCCGACGGCTGGGGCCGCGGGGGTTCAACACGAGTTCCCTCTCGTGAGGCGGTGTCAATGGCTGGCACCCTCGGTGCGCCCGCGTCCGCGGGCAGCCCCGTGGACATCGGCCCCGTGCGGCCCCGGGCTCGGCGACTGCGGGGGCAGACACCGGCGACATCCCCGGGAGTGGTGTCGGGGTCGAACAGGTCCTCCGGGGTGCACGACAGGGCGGTGCACAGCGCAAGCAGCGTGGTCAGCTTGAGCTGGGACGGCTGCCTGGTGAACAGCGCCGACACCGGTCTCCTGCGGAATTCCTTCAAGTACGCCTCGAAAAAGGACTGGGCGCAGGTCACGAAAGACCTCAAGCCAGTTTACACCGCCGCGTCGGAAGCCGGGCTTGATCGCAGCCGGTCTTGGCAATGGGGTGTAACGGGCGGTTTTCTCGTACGGGAGGTATGGGATCTCCTGTGAAGGTTTTCCCTTGAGTGAGAGGCTCTGGCGAATGCGCGAGTGAATCGGGGGAAGCGTGCGCCGGGAAATGATCACATTGGCTGACAGGGAGGAAATCTCCCGTTGCCTCGCTGCGCATATGCAGCAAAAGGACAGGTTGTGTCGCATTACGTCGCGCAGTGGCGCGGCGACACCGCCGACCTGCAGCGCGGCAGCTATCACCTCGACGCTGTGGATCTACCCGCTCGGTCGGGGGGAGATGCACGCGTCGCCGCTGCCGACATGGTCGTGCCCTGGCGGCGCTGATTCCTCCGAGCCCGCCAGGGCCTTCTTCGCTGTGTGGCCGCGGTTTACCCGCCCGGCCTGTGAGCGCGCGCTGACACGCGGTCCGCGGCCTTGCCGGGCGCCCGCTCGCTCGGCGAGCTTGCGGCGGATCGTCTTGACTGCCGGGGCCCGGTCCAGGCCCAGTACGCGGCCCAGCGCGGCCGGCGGGATCCGGGTGGCGCCCTCGGCGCGGGCCTCACGCCCAAGCGCCAGGAACACCAGCGGCGGGTGAAGATCAGATAGAGCAGACGGAGGGACACGGCTGATCATCATGGCCGACCGCTGGCCCCGGTGCATCGCTGCAGCTCACAGGCCAGGCAGACTTCTGGCACCCCACAGGCAGCTACAGTCTTTGGCCGGTCAACAGGACGTTCGTCCTGCCGGGCGGGACGTCCGGCCCGTCGTCGGGTCGAGGGCACGCGCAGAGGGTTGAGGTGCAACCGTCGTCTGGCAGTAAGGGGTGACCGCGATGGCTGCCGCGCAGCTGCCCGATCCGCGCCAGCCGTCCCCGCAGGCACCCGGCGGTGCCAGGCAGGGCGGATGGACGGCCGGCCGGATTATCTCCGTGGTCGTCGGCGCGATCCTGGTGCTGTGCTCAATCGGGCTGCTCGGCGGCAGCGGCGTCGCGCTGTGGGTGCAGACCAACCGGCACGGCGGCTACGCCGACCTCGCCACAGCCACCTACAGCGTCCCCGGCTACGCGATCGCCAGCGACACGGTCAGCCTGCATATGGGCAACGGCGTCGCGTCCGGCCTGATCGGCACGGTGCGCATCCGCGTCACCCAGGTGAGCGGCACCACCCCGGCCTTCATCGGCATCGCCCCGGCCAGCGCGGCGGCCCGCTACCTGGCCGGCGTGGACTACGCGACGGTCAGCGGCGCGACCGATCACCATGGCACCCACACTGCGCATTCGGGTTCCGCGCCCGCGGTCCCGCCGGGCCGGGCGGGCATCTGGACCGCGCACGCAGCCGGGCCGGGCACCCAGACCCTCACCTGGGCGGTGCGCAGCGGCGACTGGATGGTGGTCGCCATGAACGCCGACGGCTCACGGCCGGTGAACATGCAGGTCAACGTGGCCGCCACGCTGCCCGCGCTGCCGTGGATCGCGACCGGTCTCCTGATCGGCGGCATCATCTTCCTAGCCGGCGGCATCCTGCTGATCGTGATACCGCTGCGGCGCGCGTCCTGACATTGAGAAGCGCCACCGCCACGTCCACGACAGACCCAGCTTTGCGCCGCCGCGACATCAAGCGGAACGTGAGCGCCGGCTGGTGGCGCTGCTGGCCGAGTTCGGCGCGGTAGCCGGCGACCCGGGCAAGCCGCTGATCACCGCGCTCGGCCGCTGGGCGGCCGGGCACCTGGCGGCGGGCCTGCCCGGGCTGGCGGACCCGGGCCAGCCGGCCAGCGAGATGATCGCTGAGGCGGCCACGTTCGGCCATGAGGAACAGCAGGACCATGTGGCATGGGGGTGGCTGGCCGAACGCCAGCCCGCCGAAGCGGCACGGGAGATCCTCACCGCCGCCGAGGGGATGTCGCCGCTGCTGCGCGGCGTGGCCATCGGCGTGGTACAGCGGCTCGGCGAAGAGGCGTTGCCTGCCTGGAGGGAGCTGACGGCTGCGCTCATCAGGCACGACCACGCGACCAGCGGCATCATGTGGATGATCTTTGTCTCGCTCGTTGTGCGCCTTGTGCTAGGTGCCGATCACGGCGAACAGGTTGACACCGGCCGCCTCCCGCTCGATGGTCATGCTGGTGCCGAGATCGCCGAAGAGCCGGCGCAGGTCGTCGGCTGACCGGTGATGCAAAGGCCAGTCGAGGATCAGCTCCATCAGCGGACGCGTCGGGTTCGCGACATCGAAGTTGCCGATCACCGCGGCACCGCCCGGCGCGAGGGCATCGACGAGCCGCGCCCCGGCCCGGCGCACCACCCGATCGTTCAGGTAGTCGAAGAGCCCGGCCGAATAGATGAGGTCGTAGGAGTCGTCGAGCCCTTCCGCGAGCACCGTCCTGATCGATGTGTTGAGGCACCCGAGCCTCACGTCGACGCTGGCCTCCGCGGCAAGGGATTGGATCTGCTCGCGCGCGTGCTCGAGCGCACCGGCGTCTTGGTCGATCAGCGCGATCTGGGTGCGTCCTGCCGCCAGCAGCGCCGGGTCGTTCCGAAGGATCAGCTGGACTTCCATCGCCGGCCCGGCCGCGACCGACAGGATGCGCGCTGGCCGGTGGCGCCCGCCGCGGGTGACCACCGCCTCGATCTTTTCCGCGACGTAATGCGCCCGGTTGCGGACCGCCCGCGCGGCATCGCTGTCCAGGACAACACGACTGAGCGACCGGCCGAACGGCGTCCCGCCGAGGCTCTCGTTGCGGTAGACCATGTTCATCATCTCGAAGTCGCCGGCGTAGCCGAGCGGCTTGTGGAAGCAACGCGCGGCCAACGGCGACAGGTCGATCAGGGCGCCAAAACGCTGATGGAAGTAACGGCTCGCGACGCGCCAAATGGCGGGCGTGGCGAACCGATCTCGTGCTACCACCTGCGCGAACGCGCCGGGCCAGCCAGGCGCCGGTGCCGGGAGTGTGCTCACTTGGCTTGTAGACCACCGCGCTACCTGCTGCCAGGCCGCGAAGGAGCCGACCGGGGTGAACACCGGCATTTCCATGGCCCGATCACGCCGACGACGCCGAGAGCGCTGGAGGGGCGGGCACGGACACATCAGCGGGCCATCCCCGGACCTGAGCGCGACGATCCCGTGTGGTGCATGAACCCGGCTTCAAACGGAAGCTCCGCTGCGGGTGACGGAGCGGTCGGTGCCGCAGTGGCGGCAGGCGTGGCTGGCCGGCGGCCTGGCCGGGCTGGCCTCGAAGGGGCCCGCGGCGCGGTGCCTGCTGGATGATCAGCAGCTGGCCAAGCTGGAGTCGGTGCTGGAGGCCGGGCCGCTGGCCGCCGGGTTCGGTGACCAGCGGTGGACGCTGCCCGGGTCGGTGACCTGGTAGCCCGCAGATTCGGCGTGCAGTACACCATCCCTGGGGTCTGGTACCTCCCCCCGGAGCAGCCGCTTGCGCGGCTGTGGCACGCGGGCAATTTGCTGCGTGAGCACCGCGGCGACGGCCATGTCGTCGCGCTGGTCGCCAGCGGCATCGGCGGCACAGAAGCGCACGTGCTGCTCGCGCTGTCGCAGGGCATGCCGGCGGAGAAGTTCGGCCGGGTCTGGCACCTGCCGCGCGCGCAGCTGGCCGCGGTCGTGGACGGCATGCGCGAGCGCGGCCTGATCGGCGCCGATGGCTGACTCACCGCCGACGGTCGCGCCGTCAAGGCCCTGGTAACGCGAAGATCCTGCTCGCACCCGCGCCCGCCGTTGTGCGCGGCCGCCGGGGCGTCAGCTTCAGCATGTCAGGTGCAGGATCGCGTTGGTGTCCTTCGTGGTCTGGGTCAGCATGCCGAGCTGCGCGACGCGGTCACGATCCTAGATGGCAGGGCGGCCGCACTCGCCGACGCTGGCCAGCGCGTCTGGGACCCCTCCCCCGACGCCCCAGAGTTGGTCGTCCTGGTCGACGAGTTCGCCGAACTGGCCAGCCAGGCTCCCCAGGCAAACCGGTACGCCGACTCCATCGCCCGCCGTGGCCGCGCCGAGGCAGTGAATCTGATCATCGCTACCCAGCGGCCCAGCCGTGACGCGATGGGTAAGGGAGCGGTGCGTTCCCAGCTGGACGTGCGGATCTGCCTGCGCGTACGGGAACGCCGCGACGTCGACCTCATCCTCGGCCAGGGCATGCTCGCCGCAGGCTGGCACGCCGAAAAACTCGACGCTCCCGGCAAATTCCTCATCTCCTCCCCCGGGCACGACACCCCCCGCCGTGCCCGCGCCTACCTCCTCGACGACGACATGGTCGGCGCGGCCGTCCGCAGGCACGCCGGCCACCGGCCGCCGCTCGACCCCGCCTCGGCCAACGCCCTCGACACCGCCGCCGGCCGCGGCACCGAAAACGCTCACGACGCCCACGACGGCCCGCGGCCCGTCCGCCCCGCCAACGGCCGGACTGCGGGCAGAAGCCGCGACATCGACCCTGAAACCGCGCTGTGGGATGCGTTGCTGGCCGCGCCCGCCGAAGGCGCCCCGGTCGCCGATCTCATGGAGGCGACCGGCATGGGCCGATCCTGGATCTACTACCGGCTCCAAGAGCAGGCGGGGGCCGGGCGCGCGGTCCAGACCGTCCGCGGCCACTGGCGGGCGGTCCCGCCAACCGGTGACCATCCGTAATCGTGAACGTCCGTCCATCGTCCACGTTCACGCGCGCGCCTGCGCGTATAGGGCGCACGCGCGGACGTGGACGAGGACGCGGACAACCACCCAGCGTTACCGGGAAGGCGCCGCTCACGCGAACCCATCCGACCGGGAGGAGGTGACAGCTTGCAGGCCTACACCGTCGAGCAAGTCGCCGAGATCCTGAACATCGGCCGCGACAAGGTCTACTTTCTGCTCAGAACCGGCCAGCTCCGCAGATCGCCCGGCGCGAACGAGGCAGGAGCAACATACCGACCGAGAACTACAGCCTGCGGCTCGACCCGGAGCGCCGGGGCAAGCTCCAGGCCATCGCGAGGAACCAAGACCGCGACCTGGCCTACGTCATCAGGAAGGCCATCGATGAGTACATCGAGCGCCACCAGGACGAGGCCGGGCGCAACCGGCACAACGGAAGGAGGATCGAATGAAGTTCATCGGCAAGTACGAGGCGACCATCTACCAGGAAGGGGGCGGGTATACCGGCGCGATCAGCCTCGGCCATGATGCCGCCGGCAAGCGCCTGCGCGTGAAACGCAAGGGCAGGACCAAGGCCCAGGTCAAGGACAAGCTGCGGCAGGCGGCCGACGACTTAGAGGCCGGGATCAAGACCGATGACAAGTACTCGGTCAAGGATGCGGTGAACGACTTCCTCGACCACGGAATGAAGGGCAAGGCGAGCGGAACGACCGGCAACTACCGGTCGCTCGCCGGCAACCACCTGATCCCTCAGATCGGTGCGGCCAAGCTCAAGGAGCTGACGGCGGACGACCTGGACAAGTGGATGGATGAACGGGCCGAGGAGTTGTCGACGCGCTCGCTTCGCCTCATTCACCAGATCCTGGAACGCGCGATCCGTCATGCGCAGGGCCGCGACAAGGTCCGCCGCAACGTGGCAAGCCTCATCGTCGTCCCCGCGGGCCAGGAGGGCCGCCCGTCAAAGGCGATGACGCTCGGCCAGGCTGTCCTGCTTCTGGAGACCCTCGAATCCGCCGCCGGGTTCCGCCTGTTCGCCTATGTGATCGTCTCCCTGCTCGCGGGTGTCCGCACCGAGGAAGCCCGGGCGCTCACGTGGGCGGAGGTTGACCTCGACGCGGGCACGGTAGCGGTGTACCGGTCGGTGCGGGCCAAGGGCGACACCAAGACCCGCAAGAGCCGGCGGGTGCTGAAACTGCCCGCAAAGGCTGCGGCAGCACTCAAGGAGCACCGCAAGAAGCAAGCAGCCGAACGGCTCCGCGCGGGTGACGCCTGGCAAGATCACGACCTCGTGTTCTGCCGCGAGGACAGCACCCCGCTCGATCGCTGGCACGTGCGGCGCGAGTTTCAGAAGATCACCACCGCGGCCGGGCTCGGCGAGCACTGGACTCCGCGGGAGTTGCGGCACTCGTTCGTGTCCATCCTCAGCGCCAGCGGCGTCCCGATCGAGGACATCAGCGACCTCGTCGGGCACAGCGGCACATCCGTTACCGAGACCGTCTACCGGCACGAGATCCGGCCCGCGCTCACCATGGGTGCCACGGCCATGAACAAGATCCTCAAGAAGCAAGCCAAGCCAACGAAATCTGCCTAGCAGTGGCTCCCCGTTTGGCTCCCGAAGATCGAAAAGGGGCCCCGGAGAATCTCCGAAACCCCTTCTGACCTGCTCATTCTGGTCGGGACGGCGGGATTTGAACCCGCGACCCCTTGACCCCGAGCCATGCATCCCTATCTCCGCCACCAGGTCATCACCATGTTTCCGCATGTGAAGCCACGCACAAGTGAGCAGGACAGAGCCGCAGAGCGCCCTCACGAGCGCTCGTGATTCCCAGTTCGTTCCCAGCTGCCGCTGACCGCAGTTCGGGGCAAAGGCCGCCCGCACCGCGGTGGGCAAGCCACGCCGCAGCCGCCTGTCGAGTGAGCACCACCCAGGAGCTGATTACAGCGGTTCCTACACCCCCCGGATCACCTGCGAGGGGCCATGCCCGCCGAGCCGCCGTCACAGATCGACCCGCAGAGCTTGGATGCTGATGCCCTGGGCGGCGCGGTCGGCGCTTGGCCCCGCAGCCACCGTGCCAGGCGTGCGCCGCGCGGCTGCGTCCGACGGCAAGACACTCGCCGCCATGTTTCTATCCTCAACATTCCGCAAAGAGAAGAGTATCCTTCAATTCGTGGAAAGACATCCAGCACCGCCACTCCTGCCTATCCTGCGCTCACAGCAGCAAGCCGAGATCCTCGCGCTCGTGCTCGGCGATCCCGACCTCGAGCTCAGCCTCACCGAAATCTCCCAGCGGACCGGCGCGCCGCACCCCTCCGTCCACCGCGAGGTCCAGCGGGCAGAACAAGCCGGCCTAGTCACCAGCAAGAAGGTAGGCAACACCCGGCTCGTGCGGGCGAACACCGACAGCCCCTACTACCCCGGTCTTGCCGACGTCCTGACACGAGCGTTCGGCGTTCCCGCTGTCGTCGCCGGTGCCCTCCAGCCCATCGAAGGCATCGAGGAGGCGTACATCTACGGATCGTGGGCGGCGCGGCACGAAGGACAGGGCGGGCAGCGGCCCGTTGGTGACATCGACGTCCTCATCCTGGGAGATCCGGGCCGGGACCAGCTCTACGACGCTCTCGCGGTTGCGGAGAAGCGTCTCGGACGGCCAATCCAGGCAACGATCCGCGATCCCGACTGGCTGCGTTCCGGCACAGGATCATTCCACGAAACCATAACCAGCCGACCGATGCTCAAGCTTGCCCTCTGACCGCGATCACCCGAACCGGTCAAAAGGCGACGCCGAGAGCAGAACCTTGACTCCCGCCAGCGCCGCCGTCGCCTTCTCGATCGCCCACCTCGCATCCGACGCGGTGATCGGTGCCGCCGAAGGATCGAAGTACTGTGCCGTATGACGGGTGCGCCGGATCCGCTCGAAGACCGGCTTGGCGAACGCGGGGATCTGATCAGCGAACTGAGCCGCTACGGTGTCCTCAACGGCCACGTGCGAGCCCTCACCACCGGTCGCCCGCAAACCCTGGCGCGCGAGCAGCGCCTCGGCAGCAATCCGGTAAGCATCGTAAGCGGCCGCGTAGGCGCCGTCGACGTCACCCAGCTCCAGAGCCGCCGTCGCCGTTGGCCTCTGCCCGGCGGGTGGCCCGCTCGATCAGGGCGCCCGCCAACGCGCCCAGGTCGCTGGCCTCAATTGGCTCAAGACGGCCACGGCCGATGAGAAACTGAACCGTCCGCTCACCCTTCTGCCAACGTCCCACCGTAAAGACCAGCCTTCCCGCGGGAGCAGCCGAGGGTCGCACCCCACACAATATCGGCCGCCATCGCGTCCCGCCCGGCACCTGCAGATGCCATACCGTGACGCGGACCACGGCGCCACCGCGAGCGCCGAGGCCTGTGGCCGCCACAGGCGCGCCGAAGTCCGCCCACAGGAAGATTGCTCCCGGTTTCCCAGGCCGTTGTTGACCTCCCGCAGCCCGGCAGAACCGGACAGCAGGTTACACGGCGGTCGATCCCGAGAACCGCCTGGTGGCCCCCGGCCTGGAAGCCGAACGCACCCGCGCTGGCGGCCGATCACGCTCGCCGGCACTGCCTCGACCCCGCCCTCGCTGGCCATCGCCGGGCACCGGCTCGGCCTGGCCTGGCCTGGCGCGCCGAGCGGATCTACGCGGCAGCCCTCGCCTAGTCGGCCGGGTCATGGCTCGCGGCGGCAACCGCGCTCGGCCCGGTCCACCGGCCACTGCTACAGCTCCTGCTGATCGGCGGGCTCGTCCTCGCGGTGCCGTGTTAGGCGCATCGTCGGAGCCGCGCCCGGGTCCGCCTGCAGCGGACCATCGAGGCCTGGCCACGGGCCGCCGAAACTATCGGCCTGGCCGGATCACAGATCACCTCCCCCGGCGCCGGCATCTCCACCTGCCAGTAGAGCTTGGCGTGTTCGAAGACGGCAGCCCAGTCCGCGTACCGCTGCCTCGCCGGCACGAGGCCCAGTCGAGTTGGCTGGGTGTGGGCTCTCCGCGGTTGGCGAAGTACCTGTGTCGAGATCTAGGTGGCTGGTGTTTTTCGTGTGTGGCGGTCCGCCAGGTTTCTTGATCATTGCGGGAGAACTGCTGTAGTTGCAGGCTTGTTCTCCTGGGGTAGTTCGCCTGCTGTGGAGCCGCCTGCAGGACCGTGCCAGGCCGGTAGCTGAGCACCAGCCGTTCCCCTTCCAGAAGCTGCGGGCCCCTTTGGGGAGCGTAGAAGCTCTTGAGGGGGTTCGCCTTCGGTTGTGCAGATCGTGTGCAGACCGCGGGGTGGGTCATCGAGGCGTACCTGCGGTTCGGGGGCCCGCTCGCCCGGCTGCACACCGCCAGCCACGAGCATGCCGAGCCGCGACCTGTGTGTCGACGCCTACCCGCCCGGCGAGCGCTTCGACGCCCTTGACCTGCCCAGGCGGGCCGACCTGGCCCGGCTGCACGACGCCCGCCACACCGCAGCCACTGTGCTCCTGCTCCTCGGCGTCCAGGAACGGGCCGTGGCACATCGCCATCGACGGCAAGACCGTCCGCGGCGCCGTCCGGCCCGACGGCACCCGCCCCCACCTGGCGGCGCGGCGGGCAGCGGCCCGCGCCGGTGCGCTGTCGCGCCGGAGGCAGCGGGCCAGGCTGCCCCGCCACCTGCGGCGAGAGTCCCCATCACCCCGGACCGTTACGGTGCGGCCACTGTCCGGTCGCTCAACGCTTCGCCGTGTTCGTCCCGCGCATCCTCCGTGAGCATGGCAGGGCCGGTCGGTCTGGCGCGCCGAAGGTGCGCCCTTGAAAAATGATCGTGAAGAAAGTCCTCACAACTACGGCTCCGTGACAACGGCTCCGTGAGCGCGAGCCGCTTTGGTCGCGCCTACTCGGACCAGTCAAAGCGTGCCCAGATGGTACGGGCTGCGTGGTTGCCGTTGATGCCCCACTCACTGGCCAGAGCGCGGACGATGTCCAGGCCGTGATGGCCTCCCGGATGGCTTGGGGCCGCGACCCAGGGACCGCCGTTGTCTTCAACCTCAACACGGACGTGGCAGCCAGCGTGAGCCCCTGCTCGGACGGTGCAGCCAGCGTGAACCCCTGCTCGGACGGTGAAGGTACCGCCGGGCATGCCCGAGTCGCTGTGCACGGCGGCGTTGGCGGCCAGCTCGGAAGCGCAGAGGATCACCTCATCCGCCATCGGGCAGCCGGGTAGTAACGCCCGCAGGTCGGCATGGACGACTCTTACGTACTCCATGCTGCCGGGATAGGTGACGCCGCTGGTGCGTAGGGCGAGTGCTCTGGCTGCTGACGTGTGCATGGGTCCTCGCTGAGCGCACGTTCCACGATCTTTACCAAGCATGAGCGTACTCTTAATCTGATTCACGTACTATAAGTACGTGTTATTCCGTGTACTGGCCGCGCACATTTGGTGCGAGCATGGCGTGACACCACCTGGAGGAGACTGATGTTGGGTCTGTGCGTGCGCTTCACGTGTAAGGACCAGGCCAGCGCCGAGGCTTACGATCGGCTGGTGGCCGAGACCGTGGAGGCCATCAAGGCCAGCGAGCCGGGGACGCTCGTCTACGCCTCGCACACGGTGGAGGGGCAGCCGCTGCAGCGGATCTTCTACGAGCTGTACCGGGACAGGGCCGCCTTCGAGGCGCATGAGGCATCGCCGCACACCCGCCGCTACCTGGCCGAGCGAGACCAGTACCTTGCCAGCACGGAGGTCGACTGGCTGACCCTCCAGACCGGCAAGGGCACCGACGGGTGACCAGCCCGGATTATCAGAAGGCGCTGGGACGACGGATCGCCGCCGAACGGCGACGGCGGGGGCTGTCTCAGCCCGAGCTGGCCAGGATGATCGATCGGTCGGTGGCCTGGGTGTCCCAGGTCGAGCGCGGCGTCCGGAAGGTTGACCGGATGTCGGTGCTGGAGACCGTCGCCGTCGCGCTCGACATCCCGCTCGCTGAGTTGGCGGCCGAGGCACCTGTCGTTGCCGCCGTGACCGAGGAACCGCCGGGCGCAGGTGGGCTGCGGCTGGTTCTGTCCGGCGCTCACGCGCTGCGGGCCATGCTCGACGGACGCCACGCGCCTGCCGTGCGCACGCTCCGGACCAGGACTCGCAAGGCGTGGGAGCTGACGCATGCCGGGCGTTACACCGAGCTGACCGAGCTGCTGGGCAGCCTGGTCCCCGACCTGGAGACCGCCGCCCGGAGCGTGCCCGACGGCAAAAAGGCCGAGGTGTTCGAGCTGCTGGCCGCGACGTATCAGGCGTGTTCGGCGGGCCTGGCCGAGATCGGCGAGCCGGATGCGGCCTGGATCGCCGCTGACCGGGCGATGGCCGCCGCCGAACGGGCAGGCAATGCGATGCTGGTTGCCGCCGGGGCGTTCCGGCTGGTGTTCGTCTTTATCGCGGCCCGGCATTACGACCAGGCCGAGGAGACCGCCCGCACCGCGGCTGCCGCCCTATGGTCCAAGGCTGACCAGGGCGACCCGCAGGCCGTGTCCTTGTGGGGTGGCCTGACCCTCCAGCGCGCCGTCACCGCTGCGCGGACCAACAATGCGGATACCGCCTACAGCGAGCTTGAGCAGGCTCGGGAGATCGCCGGTCGGCTCGGGGACGGGCACAACGAGTTCAACACCGAGTTCGGGCCGACGAACGTGCGGCTGTATGAGATCGCCGTCGCGGTCGAGCTGGGTGACGCGGGCCGGGCGCTGCGCGCCGCCGCCACCGTGGACACATCCGGGCTGTCCGCCGAACGGCAGGCCCGGACGCTGCTCGATGTCGCCCGCGCGCACGCTCAGCGCCGCCAGATCAGCGAAGCCGTTGCCGCGCTGACTCAAGCCGAGAGCATCACACAGGAACTGGTCCAGGGACACGACCTGGCCCGCCAGATTGTGTCTGACCTGCTCACCATGCAGGACCCGCCCAGCCGCGAGCTACGCGAACTGGCGGAACGCATGACGGCTGGAAATTGAGCTAGTATCAATTTTATTAGGCATGTACTTTGGGTACGTGTTAGACGTCGAGGTCACGAGGCCTCCCCTCATCGAGGGATGACCGTGCAGAAGCCGGGCCGGTAAGTCACCGGATGCCCGGGTCACGGTGCACCAGCCAACACATGAAGCCCCGAGCGGCAGGCAATCCCAGCCAGGCTCCCATGCGGCACAGCACCGCTGATCCACGCGTCCCGAACCCACCTGACCTGGCTGCGGTCTGCCTCCGCTCGTCCACCGCCCGCGAGGGCCCGACGAGAGGAGTACCACCTTTGCCCACCGGCCCCGTTCCCGCAGGTACGATCCGGCACGCCGGTGGCTGCCTGCAACCCGTGCTGCTGCGCGGCCGTGTCGATCACATCGACGGGCCCACCGGCGAGCTGATCCACCGCTACACGACCGTGCATGAGCCTGGCGGGCTCCTGCCGGTCGCCTGCAAGACGCCGGGCCTCCCGCTGCGCGCCCTGCGCCGAGGTCTACCGGGCCGACACCTACCAGCTCATCCGGGCCGGACTGACCGGCGGCAAGGGCGTTCCCGCCGAAGTCGCCGACCATCCATGCGTGTTCGTCACCCTCACCGCGCCGCCGTTCGGCCCCGTCCACGCCCGGCGCGTGCGGGGACCGGGTGCTGGCCTACCGCCCGCGCCGGAAAGGCCGGACTTGTCCGCACAGTGTGCGCCTGTCCTGCAACGAAAAGCACGCCCGCGACGATGACCGGCTCGGCGAGCCACTGTGCGCCGACTGCTACGACTACACCGGCTCGGTCCTGTTCAACGCCTACGCCCCCGAGCTGTGGCGCCGGTTTACCATCACGCTGCGCCGGACGCTGGCCCGCCAGGCCCGATTGACCGGCAAGGCGTTCGCCGCGCAGGTTCGCCTCTCCTACGCCAAGATGGCCGAATACCAGCGGCGCGGCGTCGTCCACTTCCACGCCATCGCAGCCGGCCGCGGGTCACCACGTTGATCCGCGCCCACCAGCTGGTGTGCTCCAGCCCGTGGCGGCGGCCAAGGACCAGGGCCGCGGCCGCCAGATGCTCCAGCGCGGCACCCAGCTCGTCGGTGCGGGCCCAGCACAGCAGCTCATCGTGGCCGGATGCCAGGACGGCGCGGATGCCGGTGACGCGCAGCCGCATCGCGGACCGGCGGGCTGCGCGGATCCAGCCGCGGACCGTGCCGGCCGGGACGGCCGGGCCGGCGGCGATGGGCCGGTGCCCGTGCCCGCGGGCAGCGGCGGTCAGGGCCTGCCCGATCAGCCCGGCGGCGTAAGCGCGGCGCGGCAGCAGCCCGGCGTCCAGCACCACGTGGGTGGCGCCGCAGCCGGTGCACAGCGCCCGGTCCGGGCGGACAGTCAGCAGCGTGCCGCCGGTGTCGCGGACGGTGCGCTCGCAGGCGTGCCCCCACGGCCGCAGCGGCTGGCCGCAGCCCGGGCAGCCCAGCATCCGGCGGGCCAGGGCGACCCTGGCCCGCCGTCGTGTCAAAGACCTCGATCATCGTCCATCCCGCCAGGATCGGCCCGGCCGTCTCGTCCGCACCAGGGGCGGCTGGTGTTGCAGCGTGCCACCCCACGGCCCGCGCAACGCGGGCGGCCCGCTCGCCCGGTACCGGCACCTGGCCGACACCGGGACCCGCCGGCCGCGCGCCAGGCCGCAGGTCACCAACACCCGGATCGCTCATCGGCACGGTGCCGCCGCCAACGAACCCGCCTGGCCCGGGGTCACCATCGGCGTGCCCGATGCCGCTACAGCCTCTCACCATGAGAATCCAGAGCGCCGCTCAACAGCTGCCCGTCCGGGACCACGCCCGCCGTCACATCGGCGAATGCCTCCGCCTCGGCGGGCTCCCCGAGTTCGCCGACCTGCGGCTGACGGCCTGGGCGCAGATGCTCGGCTTCCGCGGCCACTTCTCCACCAAGAGCCGCGCCTACTCGATCACCCTCGGCTCGCTGCGCGCAGATCGCGCCGTCTACCAGCGCGAGCGGGCCATCGCCGCCGGGCTCGTACCCGCTCTGGAAAGCGATACCACGCTCGTCGTCGCTGACTGGCACTTCGCCGGTCGCGGCGACCCGCCCTCCATTGCGGCCTTGCTCGCCGCTGCCGCCGTCTCCGCGCCAGCTTCGCCGCCGGGAGGTGCGCCGTGCCCCGGCTCCTGCTTACCATGCCCGAGGCTGCCGAGGCGCTGGCCATATCCCGCAGCAAGCTTTATGAGCTACTGGCCAGCGGCGACGTCGCCTCGATCCGCATCGACGGATCACGTCGCATCCCGCTCTCCGCCCTGGAGGAGTACATCTCCAGGCTCCTCGCCGAAAGGACCGCCGCCTGATGACCGACAGGCAACCCCGCCGACCCAAGACGGCCAGGAAGGACGCGCCCCGGCTCCGCGGCGGCGTCATGAAGCGCGGGAACACCTGGTCCTACGTGATCCGCGTTAAAGACCCGGCCACGGGCGTCAGCAAACCGCGCTGGGTGGGCGACTTCCCCACCGAGGAGGCGGCCAAGGGCGCCCGTGACGAGAGCCGGGTCAAGGCGCGGCGCGGTGAGTACGTCGACCGCAACCGGATCACGGTCGCCGCTTACCTCGATGACTGGATCGACTCCCACGCGATGGAGATCAAGCCGCGAACCTTGCAGGACTACCGGGCCTGCCTGCGGCTGTACGTCACGCCGCGCATCGGCCACCTGCAAGTCCAGGCTGTCCGGCCGTCCACGATCACCAAGCTGTACCGCGACCTGCTGACCGGTGGGGGCCGAGACAGCCAGCCGCTCGCCGTGGCCACCGTGACCCACCTGCACGCCGTGCTCCGCAAGGCGTTCCGGGACGCGGTAATCGTGGACGAGATCATCAGCAGCAACCCGGTGGAGCGGGCCAAGCGGCCCCGAGCCCAGGCCCCCGAGGCGGGCACAGTCTGGACTGTGGCCCAGCTCCGGGCGTTCCTGGCCACCGCCCGGCAGCACCGACTGTTCGCCTGCTTCCACGTCGCCGCCTTACCGGAGCCCGGCGCGGCGAGCTGCTCAACCTCCGCTGGACCGACATCGACCTCGACGCCAGGAAGGTCACTATCACCGGCTCGACCGCCGTCATCGCGGGTGAGCGGGTCAACGGGACCACCAAGAGCGGCCGCGCCCGCGTCGTCGCCATCGACGAGGAGACCGTCGCCGTGCTGCGGCAGCACAAAGCCGACCAGGCCGCTGACCAGCTCCACGCTGGCGACTCCTGGCGCGGCGTCCGCGACGGCTACGTGTTTACGACCGGCTGGGGCGAGCCCATCTACCCCGACACCGTGACCTCGCTGATGACCAAGCTCATCAGCGCACAATTAGCCGGACGACGACCCTAGGCCCAGGCACCCCTCTCCCATGCCCGGCTGCACGACCTACGGCATCTGCACGCAACAACCCTGCTGCCATCCGGCGTCCCGGTCCACCTCGTCGCCGCCCGGCTAGGCCACGCGGACCCGGCCATCACGCTCCGGGTTTACGCCCACGTGATCCGCACCGCCGAGGCCGCCGCCGCGGATATCTTCGCCCAGGCCGTCAAGGCCGCGTGAGCCCGGCCGCGCACCCCGCTGTTAGCAATGCCGTTAGCAAGAGAGCCCCTTCCATGATCGGAAGAGGCCGCTGAGCTGGGAGCCGCCTATCGGAATGGAACCGATGACCTACGCATTACGAGGGTGTCACAGTGCGTTGCTCGCGGGTTCAAATCCAGGTCAGTTTCATGTTCGCGGGCGCCTGCTGGCGGCGGTCGTTGGCTGTTGATGGGGATTCGGGGGCATTTCGGGGGCATGGCCACTCGCGCTTGCCACTGGAGGGCCGCCGCGAGGGGCGGCGCCGGGTAGGCTCAGATCATGGATCGGACAGTCAGGCTGACCGCCGCCGTCACCCCAGACGGCGACTGGTATGTGGCTCGCTGCCTTGATGTTGAGGTCGCCAGCCAGGGCCGGACCATCGACGAGGCGCTGGCCAACCTGCGCGAGGCACTGGAGCTGTATTTCGAGGATCAGCCTGCGCCTGATGCGCCGGAGCCGATCGTCGCTCCGGTCGAAGTCCGGCTCTCTGCGTGAGCCCCAAGCGGCTGCCGGTCGTCTCCGGTGCCCGCGTGGTGCGCGCCCTCGAGAAGGACGGCTTTGACGTCATCGGTACCAAGGGAAGCCACTGCAAGCTGCGCCGGGGTCCGCGGACCGTGATCGTTCCCCTGCATAACGAGGTGCGGCCAGGAACTCTCGCGTCGATCTTGCGCGCCGCCGGTATGACTGCCGATCGGCTCCGCGAGTTGCTCTGACGAATAGCACCAGCTTGGAAGGCACTGCCCTTAACTTCCGGGAGATACGTGCCCGGATGTCCGATTGCCTGGCAGAGGGTTACATGTTAGTTACGATACGGGTGCGGCTCGGCGTGGCGCGCCCGTTATGCAACAAAGCTCCCGATACGACGTTTGGTGTCTAGTCCAGAAACGTCATGCACAGGAGCTTCGTTGACTGCCCAGTTTGCCATGGTTGGCTCGCCTGCGTCCGCTGTTCCCGCTTGCCATGCCGGAGGTGACGCGCCGGGCGGGGCTGCTGAAGGGCTGCTGCCGCAGGTGGCGGCCGGTCCCGCGTTCTGGGAGGACCTGCTCGGCGAGCTGCGCCGGGCGGGCCTTATCGCGGAACTGCTCTCCGACGGGGTGATCATCGCCGCTGTGGCCGCAGCTGACCACGGGCACCAGCTGGACCGGGCGCTGACCGCCGAGGCGACCGCGCTGTGCGTCATCACCGGCGCGCTGTTCCCGGACCAGGGCTATGACATGATCCTGGCCCGGACGTTCGGGATGCCTGGCCTGCCGGTCAAGCCCGGCACAGTGACCCCGTCCGGACCGGCGCTGTCCAAGGCCCGCGCAGTGCTGGGCGAGCAGGTCATGCGGAAGATCTTCCAGGCCGACGCCGCCCGCACCGACGTGGAGCTGGGAATCGGCGCGACCTGGCACGGGATGGAGACCACCGGGATCGACGGCACCACCATCGAGGTATTCAACAACGATGAGCTGGCGCAGGCGTTCGGGGTGCCCGCAGGCGGTACCAAACCGAAGATCCGGATCGTCGCGCACGTCCGCACCGGGTCCCGCCGCTGGATCGACGCCGCGGCCGGCGGCTACCTTGACGGAGAGAACACCCTGGCCGATGACCTGGAGTCCTCGTTCACTGCCGGGATCATCAACCTGGCCGACCGCGGGTTCTTCTCCATGGACCGGTGGACCCGGTTCTCCGCAGCCGGCGCGCACCTGGCCTGGCGGGTCAAGAACGGCGCGAAATCGGTCCCGTTCAAGACCATCCAGACGCTCAAGGACGGCTCGGAGCTGGTGCTGCTGCGCGAATCGGACTCCATGCTCGGCAAACGGCGCCGCGACAACAACGACAAGACCCTGGCCCGGCTGCCGGACACCATCGCGCGGCTGATCAGCTTCACCGTGTGCGCCCGCACCGCCCGCCGCGCCAAGACCACGACGATCAAGGTGCTCGCCACTCTGCTGGACCCGGAAGCGTTCCCGGCCCGCGAGATCGCCGCCCTCTACGCCGAACGGTGGCAAATCGAGATCGCCTACCTGCACCTGAAGAAGACCGTCAAAGGCACCGGCCGGACCCTGCGCGGACGCTCGGTTACCCTGGCCCGGCAGGAAACCTGGGCGCTGCTGCTGGTGCACAACATGACCGCCACC
>DATIYI010000013.1:0-19944 GCA_035517695.1 Streptosporangiaceae bacterium | reverse complement strand
CTGGCCTGGCCCGGTCGGTGTGCGGTGTCCGTGGCACGGCTCTCGATGACCTCGCGGTATGCCGCGACCGTCTCCGCGCGATGCTCGCTCGTCCCGGTCAGCTGGTACCTGGCGGCCAGCGCATTGGATCTTCTCATCAGGCGGCCCGGGCGTTCCCTGGCGGTGGCAGAGGTCAGGGTCACCGACTGCGCTGCCGCCTCGACCGCCTGGTTGGCAGCGTGCCCGGCGCCTGCCTGGTCACGGTCGGTCACGGTCGGCCGCGAGCTTGCCGATGCGGTGGCGCCAGCACGTCGCGCGCAGCGACCAGGCTTCCGCGGCCGAGAGTGCGTGCCCCGCGGCGTGGGCACTGACGCGGGTGGCTGCTTGCCGGGCGGGGTGATGAGGATCCGGGGCCGGTCCGGAGGCATGCTGGGGAGGTGGCTCAACCGCAGCAGGCATCAAGGGAGGGAGAGGGTAGTTGGAAGAGAGCGCAGCCTTGCCCGCGACGGTACAGCAGGCTGGTGCCAGTGCCCTGGATACGGACGGGTACATCGTCGTGCCGACCGGCCTGCCCTCCCCGGTCCTTGAGGCCGTGCTGGACGACATCTGGCGCCATGCCGGTGCCACACCCGACGACCCCGGCACGTGGTACCAGCCGGCGATCATCCGGCCGCGGCCGGGAATGGTCGAGATGTACCACTACCAGTCGATGTGGGACGTCCGGCAGCACCCGGCGGTCTATGAGATCTTCCGCGACCTGCACGGCACGGACCAATTGTGGGTCTCCATCGACCGGGTCGCGTTCAAGCCGCCGGTCCGGCCCGATCGGCCCGACTACGACCAGCCTGGTTTCATCCACTGGGACACCGACATCAACAGGTATCCGGACATCCCGTTCCAGCTGCAGGGGGTTCTCGCTCTGGTGGACACGTCCGCCGACATGGGTGGCTTCCAGTGCGTCCCCTCCATCTACCGCGACCAGCAGCGCTTCCTCGACGAACGGTCCAATGCTGGTCCGGTCCCCCGTGCCCCCGACATCGGCGACCACCCGATCGTGAAGGTTCCGCTGGCCGCTGGCGACCTGGTCATCTGGAAGACGACGCTCCTGCACGGGAACGGCAGGAACTCCTCGCAGCGGCCCCGGCTGGCCCAGTACCTCACCATGAACCCGCTGCCTCCTGCCGGAGAGCATCGCGAGACGGAGCGGCGAAGCCGCATCTCCTCGTGGTCCACCTGCGCGCCGCCAGACGGCAATGCCTTTCCCGGTGACCCGCGCCGTATCGAGGAGCAGCGGGGTGAACCGGCATCGCTCGGCCCGCTGGGCCGGCGCCTGCTGGGGCTCGACGAATGGGACCATGCCCCGGGCACGCCCTGACGCCAGGGCAGATCGGCGGATACCGGCGGGGCTGTTGCTGATCACCGGCACCGTGTCGTATCTGCACCTGATGCACTTTCTCTGCACCTGCACCCCGTTGCCGGGTCCGGCCGATTCCTTACAATCGGTTCGCTGACTTTGTCCGCGCTGACGCTCTGCTGGCTCTTACTCCCACAGGGGGGCTACGATCCGGGTTGGGTGAGGAGATGGCCAGCAGGCGGCGCCGGCTCGACCCCGTGGGTCCGTTTGGCAATCCGGACGGGTCACGGGCCGACATCGAGGATTTGATCAGGGAGTTCGTCGACTTCGGCGGCGATCCGGCGTACGGTCACCTCGCGACCCGCGCGAACGACTCCATGGTGCGGGTCATCGTGGGCAGGCTCGGGGCCGGCAAGACGGTCTACCTGCGGCGTCTTCAGGATTTCCAGTCACGTCAGGACTCCGTGTACGCCGATGTGCCGCAGCAGAGCTTGCCGAAGACCGAAGTTGTGGTGAAGGCCTGCCAGTGGTTCTCGGACAGTGTCCTGGTCGAGAAGTGGATGCAGATCTGGGATCGCGCGATCATGCGGTCGCTGGCCTCGCACCTGCTGCGCCGTCCCGAGTTGCGTCAGCAGTTGCGCGACGAGCAGGCCGGCGAACTGGAGCGGTCGTATGAGCGGCTGCTCGAGGGCTCCCGCCGGCCCCGGTCGATCTACAGCCAGGTGCGCGACATCATCAATCAGCGGCAGACCGCCCACCAGCTGTCGACGTACCTCGACGATCCGCTGTGGGACGACCTCGAGGATCTGCTGGGCGAGATCATCGGCCAGTGCAAGCCGATCTACTTCTACCTCGACGCGATAGACGAGGAGTTCAGCCACGCCCCGATGTACTGGCTGAGATGCCAGGAGGGGTTGTTCTACCAGGTCATGCGGCTGCTGCGCGACCACAGGCTGGGCGGCCGCCTGCATATCGTCGTCTGCATCCGCGACATCGTCATGTCGTCGGTGTACCGGTCAGAACATGCGCCGCGGTACTACAACGAGCCACACATACGCGTCCTGACCTGGGAACGGAGCTCGCTGCTCTATCTGCTTCAGCAGAAGCTGCAGCGGCTGCCGCCGTCACTGCTGATGCGGCGCGCCACCACCGGCCACCCCACGATCCGCGACTGGCTCGGGGTCAACGGGGACTGGCCGGGACCGAATGGCGACGGAACGATCGAGGACTACCTGCTCAGCCACACGAGGCTGATCCCGCGTGACATCATCTCGCTCGGAAATGAGCTGAACGAGGAGGTCCTGCGCCAGAAGCAGGCTGGCCACGATGGCCTGGCGCCAGCGGTTCTGCAGGGGGTGGTTCAGCGCTGTGCCAAGCGGTTCGGCGACTCCCAGCTCGCCCAGTGCGCCAACCAGATCTCCTCGGACCTGATGCCGAAGAACGCCGCCCTGCACAATTACTCCGAGTTGTTCACCAGCACCCAGGCCTACATCAGCGGCGTGCAGGAGGACGTTCGCTCCTTCGTCAGGATGATCGGCGTTGACCGGTTCTCGCGTGCGGATCTCGAGGCGCTGCAGGAAATGGCGGATCTGCACTTCGAGAAGGCGACGGACCTCGCCGCGGTCCTGTGGCAGAACGGCCTGCTCGGCTATGTCGACGAGACCGGGCAGCGCCGGTTCTACTCCATGGGTGACGTCGAGGAGTTTCACTTCCCGCCGGAGGTGGACACCTACGTGCTGCATCCGTGCCTGGTGTACACCGCCGGGGGAATCCGGCATGTGGGGGCGGACTCCGGCGGAGCCGTCAGTGTGCGCCGCGCCAGCCCGCCCGCATCTCCCGGGCGCAACGGCCGCCTCAAGGCGCAGGCCGCTGCACCGGCCCCAGCCGGCGGCCAGACGCTCCCGGAACCCGACCCAGCAGAGGTGCGATCCTCGGTCGGGGCCAAAGCCGCCGACTACGCGGCCGGCGCCGTCGTCGAGGGCCGCTTCGAGATCCTGGACGTACTCGGGCAGGGCGGCTTTTCCAAGGTCTACCGCGTACGCGATGAGGTCGAGGGTGAGGAGCGGGCGCTCAAGCTTTTCGACAGCGCCGCCGGGTATGCGGCGGTGCGCCGCGAGATCGGCGCCCTGCGCAAGATCCATCATCCCCACGTGGTGGAGGTCTTCTGGGCTGGCAAGACCAGCGCCGGTGACTGGTATCTGGTCACCGAGTTCATCGACGGGGACTCACTCGACGAGTTCGTCACCGGAAAGAAGCATCTTCGCGACCGGGAGGCGGTCGATGTCGCGCTCGACCTGCTCGACGCGCTCGTCGCCTTTCATCCTGACGCGGCACGCCTCAGGCAGCTGGAGGCCAAACGCCGCGACGGCGACCTGCCGGAAGCCGAGTCGCACGAGTGGCTGGAGCTGCAGGACAAAGGGCTGGTTCACCGCGACATCAAACCGCTCAACGTGATGCTCACCCGCACCGGCGCGAAACTGCTTGACTTCAACATCGCCTCCAGGGCCGGCGACCCCGTGCGCACGCAGTCGGGCACACCGCCGTATCAGCCACCCGACGCAGGCCTGACCCGCTGGGACGTCTCCGCCGACCTGTTCGCCGTCGGCGTGCTGCTCTACCAGCTCCTGTGCAACGGCCACCACCCGTACCCGAACGCGATGCCCATGGCCGGCGAGCCGGTGACCGGGCCGAGAACGATCCGCCGTGACCTCAACCCTGACCTTGCGGAGTTTCTCGTCAAGGCTTGTGCCCCAGCCAGCGCTGACCGCTTCGCCACTGCCGCTGACATGCGGCTCGCCTTGCGCAACGTCCGTGCCCAGCTTTGACCAGCCGGTCCGGAGGTGTCTCCTCCCGGCCGGTGGCGCGCGGCTCCCGGCCGGCGGGGACGGTCACCGCGCCTGCTCCGCGACCGGCGACGGCTTGGCGAGGAACTCCCGGTAGTCGAGCTGGCGGTACGGCACCGTGCACGGATTCCCGTCGGCGAGGTACATCTGCTGGGCACCCAGGTCCATGAGCACCGAGGCGACGGTCGCTCCCTGGTCATAGGGGTTCATCCGCGGGTCGGGATGGCAGCACAGGCCGGACGGGTAGTTGGCGTGGTCGGCGAGCAGCCCCCGGAAGGTGTCCAGCGTGGGCGGGCCTTCCTGCCCGCCGAGACCGGCCTGGATCCGGTGCAGCCGCAGCGGGCTGTCCGGCATGACCCAGACCGACACGTCCTTGCCGCCGAACCTGGGCGAGAGGAAGTGGTTGGTGTGCAGCGCCACCCCATCCTGCGGGAACAGCAGGTACAGCTGGCTGAAGTCGCCGGGCGCGGCCTCCACGTCCACCGCGCTGCCGTCGCGGTGGGCGATGAGGTAGTTGGCCGCGGACGAGCGCTCGCCGGACTGCAGCGCATCGAGGGCGTCGGACACGGTCTGGCAGTCCAGGATCGCCCGGAGCGCGACATGGTAGGGGATGCCGGGCGTCCCGGCGTCCGTGTCGGTCACCAGCGCGTTCGTGACCAGGCCAAGGCCGGATGAGTTCATCCCGGTCTTGGCCAGCAGCCCCGCCTCGACCACCGTGACGAAGTCCGGGCCATCGTCCTGCCTGGCCTCCAGCACCACCACGGTCTCGCTGCTGTGCGGCAGCCAGTCCCAGTTCTGGCCGATCAGGGCGGAGCCGTCCGCGCCCGGCGCGGGAACCACAGCGAAAGCGGTGCAGCCGTCCGGGGCATGCAACTGGCCCGCTGCCTGGCGCGCCTTGGCGGCGAACATCACCTCGGTGCGCACGTTGATGGCCAGCACGTCCCCGGGATCAAGGCCAGCCCCCTCGGCGATGCCGCGGATCTCGTCCAGGTAGGCGGGCCGGAACGCGGCGATGGGGGCCTCGAACCTGGCGGCCTCGCGGCGCACGGTCGCCCAGTCCCACCCCGCGTAGTGGGCGAAGACGTCCCGGTAGGCCGCCACCGACCGCTGCACGCGGTCACGGGCCTGGCTGCCGTAGGCGCGGCCGCGGTCGAGAGCCGGCCCCTCCACGCGCACGTGCGGGAACTGTGTCATCCGCCTGCTCCTCAGATCGCAGTCATGCCGCCGTCCACCGGTACCGCGGCGCCGGTCAGGCAGGGCGTCGTCCGGCGCCAGGAGGACGGCGGCCGCAGCCACCTCGCCGGCGGAGCCGAGGTGCCGTTGCGGGACCCCCCATCTCGGCACCTACATCGAGCAGGACGGCGCCGGTGGCCGCTGGCGCCTCACAACCACATTGTGCCTCCGCCGCTGCCCGCTGCCACCACCCCTCCTTGTGACGTGGCGACCGCGGTCGCATCAGTGACCGGCGAGTCCGGCGCTGGAGATCACAGCCAGCCCAGCCACGACATCACCTCGTGGGCCACTGTCCCGACCGCGCGGTCGTCCCTGCGCTGGAGGCTCTAGGCCACCACCAGGATCCCGCCAGGCTCACGCGCCAGCGGTACCGGGCCTAGAGCACAGTCCAGCTTTGCTTCCTGCGCACCAGCGCCGGCCGCGCGGCAGCAGCCGGCACCGTGGCGATGATGCTGTCGACATTGGACTGGTGCGCCGCCTGGGTGATGGCCTGCACCGTGAGCACGTTCCGGATGGACGACTGCCCGTAATAGCAAACCAGCAGCTCAACCGCACAGAGCAGGGCGATACAGCAGACAGCCACCGGGCCATGCAGGAATTCCCACATGATGAGCATGACCACCCATAGCTCGCCGATAACCGCCCACAGGGTCACGGCCGAGGCAACCAGGAAGAACAAGGCTGCCCCATCGTAGGCGACGCCTGATCCATCAGGCGCAGGCTCGGTAGGATCCTTCTTCCTGGTGGCGGTGAAGACGAAAGGGGCGATAACGACGAGGCCACCGAAGAACAGATTGCAGCCGGCGTAGCCGCCGCTGGACATGAGCCTCGTGTTGGTGCCAGTGAGGACGCCTGCGGACAGCACCGTTCCGAGCAGCGCCCCCACGGCCGCGAAGGTCGATCCCCAGCTGTTAGAAAAGTCCCAGTTGGCGGGGCCGAGACGCAGCGTCATGAGTTCGCCCCACCTCTTCTTACTACTCACCTCGCCCATGAACGCGACAGCGGCGGCGATGACAAAGCTGATGCCTATCACCAGCCCAGCCCACGGAACGTCATACATGCTGGCTCCCCCCATATGTCTTTCCCGTGCCCCGGCGACCCTGGCTGCTGACTCGCCGGTGCGCGCCCGCGGCCTGCGCGCCTGGCGCCCTCGGTGATGGTCATCACCTCAGGCCAGTGTGAGCCCATGGACGGCGTCCGGGCCAGCGCTCGCACGCCGGGGGGTGCCGGGCCCGGTCACCAGGCCGAAGCCCTGGAACACGGCCAGCCCGTCCGTGCGGGGGCCTGCCCAGTGATGGCAGCCCGCACCGCCAGGTACGTGGGTTCGCGGACGTATCGGTAAGCCCATGCATCACCTCCCGCCCGTTGGGCACAACAGCTGCCGGGGTATCACAACCATCGATGGCGAACTGTGCGAAGGCACCGATGAGCACGGCCCGAGCCGCGATCGCGGGCAGCGCAGCCCACGCCCCCCGCAGCGGTGTGACCGCGTGCAGCGCTGTCACGGCCGCCGGTACTTTCAGCCCCGATATCGGCAGATCGGCCAGGGTTAAGATATCGGGGGAACCTAGCTCGTTTCCGGGGTGCAGGCTCGCTATCTTGAGGGAGGGGAGCCCAGCATGTCTGCTGCAGGCGGTCAGCGTCTCATTCTCATCACGTCAGCATCGCCGGACGATCGGCTGGCGAGCGAACTCAAGGTCCTGACAGAAGGCTATTCGGCCTCCTCCATCCAGCACATTGTCGTCCCCGCGGTATCGCAGGGACGCTCGCCATTGCCGGTTATTGACGTGGTCGCCTCGGCTGCCTATCTCATCGTGCAGGAGCCGGCCCACGAGCTTCCCCCGGAACATATCGCTGCGGTCGCCGTGGCGCAGAGCAATGCGGTGCCCATGCTCCTGATCTGCCCCAGCTCACCTGCTGCCAGCTCACTGTCGCTCATAGCGGACGCTCCTCCCTCACAGATCATCAAATATCCTGAGCGAGCGGATGACAAGGAGGCGTGGAGCGCCTTCCAGGCAAGCCTCAAGGGCAGGAAAGAGCAGATCCGCAGCTACTACGAGCGGGCCCAGCGGGTTGCTTATCTGCGACCGATCATCCAGCGCCTTGGCAATGTCAGCAAGACCCTCACCGATGCCGCGCCGGACGAGCACATCGCACGCATTGTGGCCTCGGCCTACGATTCACACCTGAACGAGGTGACCGTCGAGGAGCACGTCGATTGCCTGCAAATGGATCTGCCGGCGACCCAGTACCCCTACCTGCTCAGTCAGCTGACCGGGACCTTCCCGCTGGTCAGGACGATAGCCGATCCATCAACGGAAGAACTGCCATGGGACGACCCCGTTGACAGCTCCCATCTTTCCACGGTCTCCGAGCGAACCTTCATCATCGACGAAGAGCATGCCAAGCTATACGGAATTGAATCCGTGCTGGAACAGGTTTCACTGGGTGTGCTGTCGCGTGGCGGCGTCGTCTCCATCGCCGGCCTGGACGAGAACCTTCAGTCCCAGATACGGCTGGCCTCCACCGCCAACCAGCGGCTCTTCGGCCTGAATCGTTTCTATGCGGGCGACTCAGAGACCTGCAAGATTATCGGCGGGTATGGGGACGAGACCGGGGCACGCGTACGGCTGCTCGCCTATCGTGACGTGGACCAGGCGGTGGGCACATACGGCCATGAACTGAATCTGCTGTCCATGGTCGATGCCAAGAAAAAGCCCCTGCCGATAGAGGCCTCCCGTGATCTGACCACGCTCGCGAGCTGGGTCTACTCCAATGTGCTCACGACGCCGTCGCTGAGCTCCATATACTTCCGCGAAAAGCCGGCCTACGCGGACGAGTATGACGGGAACATCGTCCGGGTGACACCGGGATACTTCACCCAGCTCGATGCCACGGCCAATGAGGTATTCCTGTCGCTCATCGCCCAGTATTCACCCACCATCGAGCAAAGCGGGCTGAGAATCCTGGAGCTCGGGTTTGGGACCGGCACCCTGACCGGCAGGCTACTCAAGATCAGCAGCCAGTTTATGGCGCTCATGAAGGACCAGAGAAGTCTCATCAGGCCCTTTGTGGAGCTGGATGGCTGGGACAGCAACAGCAGGATGGTCCAGATCGCCACCGAACGGCTCAATGCGTGGCTTGGCTCCCTCAAGGATACGGTTCCGATCCAGCCGAACCTGATGCATGTGGACTTCAACGCCGTGCCGCCGGAGATCCGCAAGCGGTCAGCTAAATATGATCTGATCGTGGGATCGCTGTTCTACCACTACTGGATCGACCTCGGCCCAGACGGCGCAGCGACCAGCCCGGATCATCTCCATGAGTTCCGCAGGTTCCTCGAACGCGTCCGGTCCTACGTGAAGGTAGGTGGTGACGTCATTTTCCTGGATGTCGCATACTCGCCGGAGGGGCGCGGGAAAGAACAAGGCCGGTGGCGGAAGTACGTGGCTAGCGAGCTGGACTCGGACGATCATGCGGGCCAGTACTTCGACAACAACCAGCGCCAGTACTACGCACCGAGCACTGACGTCATCTCGGCCGCGGCGAAGGCAGCGGGATTCCACCCGTCGTGGCATGAGGCCCTGCCAGGATTCCCGTTCAGGATTCTCCACCTGAAAACCGAGCCGGAAATCCCGCAGGGCGACGAGCGATGAGCAGTGAAGGCATCATCGATTTCGTACTGTCACGGAGCAGGACCGCCCGCGGGCTGGTGCCGCTTCTCGTCCCGGCGGGGCTGCTCCTGCTGCCACGCGGCACGGCCGCCGGGCTCGACGCTCTCCGGGACCAGCTGCTCATGGACGTGCGCAGGCGCGCCTCCTACCTGCACATAGGGACGATATTGCAGATCGTGGGCCTGGTGGTGGCCTGGATAGGCGTGGTGGTCCCTCATGGGCGCCCTGTCACCATCGGTGGGATATGTGTCACCCTGGCGGGCGCACTGCTGGATCTGACCGGCGGCGACAGGCTCCATGTCATTGGTTCCACGATAGAGGACCACTGGGGGAAGTACCGCCACGGGCTGCTGGAGTTCGCTACGCTCAGGCTGGCCATTTCGCCGTACTCGTACGCGGAAACCAGCGCTTCGGGGATGTCGGCACGCCAGATTCTGGAGTCACGGAGAGGCCTGGTGGGCGACGATGTGATCGCCGCCCTGCTGCCATCCGTCTCCGCCTCCTATCAGCAGGATTTCGGCAGCGCGGAATGGCTGTCCATGCGCATTGGCGAGCTGAACGAGATCGACCACTCAGCCCGCCAGCGCGCCATTGGCACGGGGCGCAGATTCGACGTCGTCTACGCGGCTCTGCTCGTGCTCATTCTGGTGGTCGCGGTCTTGAGCTTCACCAAGGTGGTCCCGGAGGCCGCGCTTGCCACGGCAGCACTGGTTGTCGTGCTGGCAAGCCGGCCGGGCCACCTGGCAGCGGTACCTCTCATGACCGCTGGCCAGGGTGAGCCGATCGGCGCGTGGATTGCCCGGCGTGACTCGGCGCTCCAGGCGAGCAGCACATCCGCGGAGGATCTCGCTTCCCTGTTCACGGCCGAGGTGGCCGTCGGCCGTGGCCTGCTGCACCGGTCCGGGCGGCCGGCGGTGCCAGCGGGCCGCTGAGGGCGCACGATCCAGCGCGGCCGTACCGATCGCCGGTGCGCCGCGTCACCTGCCGGACGCCGCGTCACCCAGGCGCCGCGTCACCACGGGCGCCGCGTCACCTCCCGGTCATGGCATGCGCCGCCCGCCTGCGGGTCCGCCACATCCGGAGCATGCCCATCGCCGCGAGCAGCCCGCCGCCAGCGATGACCGCCAGCCACAGCAGCGGGGACGGGCCTGGCCGCGGCGCGGTCCCCCCGAAACCGGTCGCGGCGCCCCCGGCCGGCATGGTCTTGCTGCCCACCGCGTCCTGCAGGCTGTGGATTCGGAGGCCACCCTGCTTCTCGGCTTTGTCGAGAACGACCAGGGTGTGAATGGTGTCGGCGGGCAGGAACACCCGGGTGCTGGTGTTCGTGCTGATGCCGGCGGCGTGGATTGCCTGCCAGCCGGGGGAGACGGACATGAAGCCGGTGTAGGCGCCGAGCAGCAGTGGGCCGCCGAGCTTGTGGTCGCCGTCGGTGACGGTCACCCGGTGCTGCTGCACCGACTCCTGCACGACCCGCACGAGCGCCTTGCCCGGGGCCGACATCATGGTCTCCTTAAGCACCTGGACGCCGAGGTGGGACGCGGGCCCCATGCTCACGATCGTGTAGGCGGTCCCGGCCGTCACCTGGACGCTCGCCGAGAGCATCGGCGGGCTGCTCGCCGCGGCGCCTGCGTCCCGCATCGCGATCGTGTACTGCCCGGTGGGCAGGGACATGTACATCGACACGTGGCCGTAGTGGACGTGCCTGATCACGGTCGGACCGCTGGAACCGCCGAACGAGTTCAGGTAGATGTCGAAATTGGGGGCACTGGGCGACCAGTTGCCCCACCGGATCCACCCGGTGCCCTGCGCGGCAGCCGACGGCGCGGCTCCCACTAGGGCCAGGGCGAGCGACAGCGGGGCAAGTGCCATCGCGGCGCGTAGTTTCATGTCCTTTCCCTCCTACCGGCCGGTGACCCTGCGGGCCCGGCCGGCCATCGGCTGATCACTGAGTCACCGGGCGGCCGATCAGCAGCCCCAGCGGGCTCGGCGCGCCAAACTCGATGCGCAGTGCCGCCCCGCCGCCGGCCAGCCGCACCAGGGCCACCTGCGAGGGCAGGAACACGGCATGCTGGGCGAGCACCATGGACCGGATGCGCCCCAGCCCGGCGGCACCGGGCGCGGGGCTGCCCGCCGGGGACACCTCCATATCCCGCAGCGGCACGCCCGCGGCCGCGCCCGGGGCGGCACCGCCGAACGCCACCACCTTCACTGGCTGCGAAACGGACAGGGCGGCCAGCGTTATCAGCAGGCGCGAGTCCACCTGCCCGCTGAGGAGCTCTGCCCGGGCGGCTCCCGTGGCGTGGATCCGGGGGCTGCTCAGCAGCTGCGCCGCGGCCTTCCGCCGGGCGCCCCAGTCAGCGGCGAGCGCTGCGTGGTAGGCCGCCGCGCCGTGCGGTGCGACGGCGCGGACGTCGGTCCGCGCCGTGCCGGACCCGAAGCCCGCGAGCACCGTGGGCGCGTCCTGCTGCGCAGCGCGGCTGCCCAGCATCATCCGCACGGCCTGGGTCGCCACGATCACGTCACAAAGGCGCAGGCCCGCCGCTCCCGGCCGCAGCGTGAGCAGGCTGGCAGCCGGGAATCCCTGCTCCTGCAGCGCCCGGCACATGCCGGGATCGCACCCCACGACCGCGTCACGGCTGATCTGGTGCGCGACCCACGCCGCCGCCTGACCCGCGGCGGCCGCGGTGGGGTCCTGGCCGGCGCCCGGCGCGGTGCTGGCATACCGGGGGAATGCCAGGGTCAGGGCGCTTACCACCAGCGCGGCGACGGCCAGGACGGCCAGCGCGATCGGCCAGCGATGCCGGAACAGCACGCCTAACGCACCCTTGCGCCGCCGCGCCCACAGGCGGATCGTCGTGGCGGCCACGGCCGGCCACGACTGCCCCGGGCGGTCCGTGCCCGGCTCGCGCGTGCTGGCCTCGGGTTCTGTGGCGCGCGTGCTGGCCTCGGGTTCTGTGGCGCGGGTGCTGGTCTCGGGTTCTGTGGCGCGGGCGCCGTTACCGCTGGGCTTGCCGCCGTTGCTCACGCCCTCAGGGGCAGCACCGAACGCCGCCTCGAGCGCCTCGAGCGGGACCTCCCCGCCCGACTGCCAACGCGGCGGCCTGTAATGGCCCTGCTCCCCCATCCGCGCCACCCCCAGGGCCGCGGCTACGCCATGACCTGCCCGGCAAAATAACGGGCACAACTGTAACAGGCGAATTGAGCTGATGTGCCCGTTTTAGGGGCGAACGTCGCCAATGGTAAAAGCGCCGTCAAGACGGTGCGGGGCCCAGCCCGGCCGCTGGCCCGCGGGCGCCCGGCACAATGACAGCCATGGATGGTCGTGAGCACGCGGACCCGCCCGCCCGCGGGACGGCGGAGATGGCCGGGCTGCCGCTGCGGCGCGCGGGCCGGGTCGTCGTGCTAGACCCCGGTGACCGGGTCCTGCTGCTGCGCTACGACGAGGCCCCGCCGGCCGGGCGGCACTGGGCCACTCCCGGCGGGGGCCTGAACCCCGGTGAGTCCTACGCGGCCGCCGCCGCCCGCGAGCTCGCCGAAGAGACCGGGTGGCACGATCTCGTGCTGCTGGGCGAGATTCACCGGCACATGCGGCTGGTCGTGCACGAGCACGGGACCTGGCGCCAGCGTGAGCGGCTGTTCTGGGCCCGCACCGGCCAGGTGCGCCGCAGGCTCGGGGACGTGGCCGCGATGCACGCCAGTGATGGCATCGCCGCATGGCGGTGGTGGACGCTGCCGGAGCTGGACAGCACGGCGGAGCTGGTCTGGCCGCGCGGGCTCGCCGCGCTGATCAGGCGCACGCTCGGCCGCCAGGCCGGGCAGGGCTAATCGGGCCGTGCCCTCTTGGCCGGCAGCGAGGCGGCGTCCTGGCCGTGGCCACCCGCCGCGTGGCGCCCGGCCTCGCTCGCGTCCTTGTCCCAGGTGAGCGACTCCACCGGGCCATTGAACCAGTGGCCACGCGGGCAGCGGATCTTCGCGCTCTCCAGCGGCCCGTCGGTCGACCGGACGGCATACCAGCTCTCCACCTCGGCTGGAAGCCCGCACCTCACCACGCCGCGCCCATCCATGTACGCCGGGCAGTCCATGAACATCATGCCGGTATCCACTGATATCCCCCCGTCCTCATGTGATGGCCCTGTTGCGCCGCGGGCGGGCTCCGGCGGCAGCACGCCCCCGTGCTGTTCCGCCGCCCTGGCACCGCATCCGCGGCAGCAGCAAGGCTCTGTGCAGGCAAGAGCAGGCAGCGGCGCCCCTGATACACCCGGGAGGTGCCTCCGCTGCTGGCGGCCTGCATCCGGCCACGCCGCCAGGCAATCGCCGGGCGGCAGCCGGGCGGGTTACCGGTGGCGCGCGGGCGGGTGTCCTCAGCTGGCAGGCAGGCCGAACAGGGGCCAGCAGCCCTCGAAGCCGCTGATCAGCACCTGCTCGCCCAGGCCGCTGGCGAGCCAGTCCGCGCGCAGCAACCGCATGTGCTTCATGACGTCGGCGCGGGTTCCGCGCGCATGCAGCGATTCGCCGTTGGGGCGGTAGCCGAGGGCACGGGAGACGCCCAGCGAGGCGTGGTTGTCGTGCCAGGCCGAGGTGATGGCCGCCTGCGCCTGCAGCGGCCCGAAGGCCAGCGCGAGCACCGCGCCGCGCATCTGCTTGCCATAGCCCCGGCCCCGCGCCGCAGGCACCAGGAAAGAGGAGGTGTCGACCGTGCGCAGGGCCGGGAAGTCGTTGCCCTCGAGTTCCTGGACACCGACGATCTCACCGCCGGCGAGGACCACGAAGTTGAGCCGCCAGGCGCTGGGGCGCCAGGTTCCGTAGGCCCGCCAGTAGCTCTGGTGGGAGACGATTCCCCGGCCGGTGCGGGCATCACCCACGTCGTAGGTCTGGGCGGCCGGGTCCTGTTCCACGTCATCAGGCAGCAGATCGGCGATCACGGCCAGGTCAGCCTCGGTCATCGCGCGAAGTGCCAGGTCGGGAGTGGCCAGCCGCAGGTCGAACAGCGGCCAGTACCGGTAGGTCATCACGCGACGCTACGAGAGGCCGGCCGCTGGCACAAGCGCTCTCTATGCCGGCTCACCCGGTGGCCACGTGCTCCCGCCGGTGGGCCTGCTGGCCAACCTTGCCGCGCTCATCGACGACACCAGCGCCAAGCTCCGTTTCGGCGAAATGATCGCTCAGCAGTACCTCGACGGCCTCGGCCCGTTCCAGGAGCGCCTGCCGTTCAGCGGCCTGATGTGGCGGTTCCTGTGGGACTACCACCTGGCCATGCTGCGCTGGGCCCGCTGGGCCCACGCCGAGGTTCAGGCCTGGCCCCCTGACCTGTCCCAGCTCGACGCGACCGCCGGCCTACGGCGTGGCGGCCGACCCGGACCGCACACGCTACTACCGCCTGCTGTGGGACCTGGAATCGTGAGTTCCAGCGGTGCATGAGCGCGTCCCGCGGACAGGCGGGTGTTCGCAGCGCGGCGCGAGAGGATGTCTCATGCACTTTCGGCACTCCGGTGAGATCTGGCGCGACTTCCCCGAGCTGACTGCGGGGGTCCTGTTCGCCGAGGGAATCACCAGCGACGTCCCGGTCGCCTCTCGTGCCAGCAAGTTCGGCGCCATCGCCAGCTCCCGGCTGGCGGAGGGGCCCGAAAGCGAGCTGCCAGAGATCCAGGCATGGCGGCGTGCCTTCGCCCGGATGGGACTCAAGCCGACCCAGTACCGGTGCGCTTCGGAGTCGCTGCTGCGGCGCTTCCGCAAGGAGGGAACCCTCCCGCCACTCCACCCCCTCGTCACCGTGTGTAACGCCGTCTCACTTGCCTTCGCCATCCCGGTGGCCGTCTTCGACGTCTGCAAGATCACCGGCAATCTCGATGTGCGCTACGCCGCCGGCGACGAGGATTACCTGACGTTCTCCGGCCAGGTGGAACATCCCAGCCCGCACGAGGTGATCTTCGCCGACCAGGCGGGCCAGGTGCATGCCCGGCGATGGACGAACCGGCAAAGCGGCCTGTCGGCCGTCCAGGCCCAGACGGTTGCTGCTCTGATCGTGGCCGAGGCGATGCACGACTCGGCGTCATCGGACGTGCCGCAGCTCATGGCGGCCGTGGCAGATGAACTCGGTGCCGTCTGGTCCATCACGCCGGTGGCCGCGGTGCTGAGCCAGTCCTCACCGCTCTTCACCTTCGGGCAGCAGCCCGGGCGGCCGTGACTGAGTGCGCCGTTACTTGTAGTGGAACCGGACTTGCAGGATCACGAGGTCGTTGCCGGATGAGCGGTCATTCCGCCGGATCAGGCGCCAGACGCAAAACGCGTGCGAGGCTGAGCGCGATCTCGTCCCTGACCGGGTCCGGCACGTGGCGGGCGGGATCGCCGCCGAGCAGCCCGAACACGCCCGGGCCGCGGAGATCAGCTGCCAGCCCGGGCTGGCGGGGTATGACATGGAAGTGAAGGTGCTCGAAGCCTTCCGCTTCGGCGAACAGCGCTATGTAGGTCTTGCTGCAGCCGGTGACCTCCCGCAACGCGGAGGTGAGGGCGGTGAGCAGCGGCCCGAGATCAGCGGACTCCCCGGGTGTCAGTTCATCCAGCGCGATCACATGCCGGCGGGGGAGGACAACCAGCCAGCCGGGCAGCGACGTTCCGAACGCATGGGCAACCCGCCACCTCGGGCCTGCGAGCACCCTTTCCCTTGGCGGCAGATCTGGCCGGGCATTAGTGATACAGCTGAAGCATTCACGGTCTGTGGGCACAGTTCGCAATATGAGGCGTTCGGGAGGGCGGGACAAGCCCTTGCATCGGGTGGATACTCGCCTTGTCCGGTTGGGCACAGGGGGGGCAGCTGGATGGGCATCTTCAGCCGGAAGCCGCGGGAGCCCGCCGCGGGCCGGCCATCAGTAGCTGACCAGATGGCTTTCGCTGAGCAGCTGAAGGCGCAAGCCTTGCAGTTGCAGGCGCAGGCCAGGCGCCAGGCTGCTGCTGTGCCCCGGGCCAGCGGCGGGGGAGGCTCAGTTCCGGCCGCTGGTTCGATGAGCTGGGCCCGGCAGGTCATGGCTATCCTGGCCCCGCCCGGCCCGGGGTTCGTCAAGCGCTGTACCTGCGTGACATGCGGTGCACCCAAGAAGCTGCCGACTGTCACGGCCTACGTCTACTGCGACTACTGCGCCTCGCTCATCGATTACGACCTGCGCCGGGCGTGCGAGGGGGACACGGCCCCCGGCCCCGGCTACGCCGCCGCGGTGAACAGCGCACATGCCGCCGCTCAGGCCGCGGTTGCGGCGGGCGACCGCGAGGGCTACCGCGTCCTCCAGGAGCGCATCTATGAGGCGTATGTGGTGCATGTGCCGATGGCCGTCTCGCACCGGGCCAGGAGTGACCCGGACTACCGGCGTGCCTACGTCGGCTACATGGCGGCAGCCGCGGTCGCCCGGGCCTTCGACCCGGCGGCGCAGGAGCTGGACGCCGAGATGAGGCAGCGGGTAGTGAGCCTGCGCTACACCGGGGACATGATGTCACCGGCGGTAGCGCCGGATTCCTTCTGGCCGATGGCCGACACCCTGGAAAAGCAGATAGCAGCCGGCCGGGCCTTGTACCGCTCCGCCGGGCTCGGGCAGCTCGACCCCGACCACGCCGAGCACCTGACGGGCAAGCTGGCCTGGTCGGGATTCTGCCAGGCCTGGCTCAGCATGGTCCCAGCCGACACCGCGGCGCAGCTTCTGGAGCGGGCCGGGCTGACCAACGAATACGTGCCGGTACAGGCTGAGGGTGGGCAGCCCCGCCGCTGCGGTGGGTGCGGTGCACAGTTCACCGCCCTGCCCGGGGCGAAAGCCGTCATTTGCGACGGCTGCGGCCGCACGATTGGCCTCGGTGGCGCCGAGATACCCTGCGCGGCCTGCGGCGCGACCATGACCCTTCCGGCCGGAGCAGACCAGGTCGCCTGCCCCTTCTGCCAGTCACAGGTCAGGCGCGCAGGAATCCGCTAAGGGACGCCTCGGCAGTGCCGGATACGCCGGCCTGCCGGGTATTGCCTCCGGGCAACCCGCAGGTCGCCATAGCAGCGCTGCAGCAGGCGGTGCGAAACGCCAGCTGACGCCCGGCCATGTCGGGCCGGCGGCTCAGCGGGGCCGCGGTCAGCGGCCGCGGTGCGCCGCACATGTACTCAGAGCGCGTTCTCTTCCAGGAGGGCTTTGAGATTGCCGCCCGCGGTCTCCACCTGCCGTTTGGTCAGCCGGACGACCAGCGGTTCGGCGAGCTTGAAGAAGCCGCGGCTTTCTCCCCGGCAATGGATCGTCAGCCTGGTGTCGGCGCCGGCCGGCTCCACCCTCTGGTCGACCTCGAGATAGAACGGCCCCCCCGTTGTCGCCGTGGCGAGCTGCTTGTTCTCCGCGAAACCTGTGCAGGCGACCGGCGACTCGTACCGGCGGCCCAAGAACGTGCCCACATAGATCATCGTCGCGCCCACCCCGAGTGGCCCCTCACTGGTCCGCCGGACCTCCAGCAAACCCGGATTCCAGCGCGGAGTCTTGGTGACATCTTGCACGACGGCGAAGACCTCTTCGAGCGGGCGCCCGATCACCGTCACGACCTCGAACTCGTTCATCTTTGTCTCTCCCCCCAACCTGTCGTCTGCTGTGGCCTTCACTTGCTGTGGCCTTCACTGCTATCCAGCTACCGCCAGAACAGGTCAGCAAGGGTGCTGGCACGCGCCGCGCCAGGCGTGCTAACCCCACTACCTGCGGCAGCAGCGGGCGTTCGTTAGTAGCGGGCGTTCGTTAGTACAGTCCGTCCATGACCTACGGGGTGCGTGATTTCGGCGGCCGCCGGGTCGAGTTGTGCGACGAGTGCGGCTTTGACGGGCGCGACGCGCGGGCAGAGCGTGACGACATCCGCGCTGCCTTTGCTGCCCTGCAGCAGCTGACCACCCACAGCGACGCTGGCCGCAGGCCGGCCCCCGGGGCCTGGTCTGCTGTTGAGTACGCGGCTCATTCGGTGGAGGTGACCGGGACACTGATCCAGACGGCGTCGATGGCGCTCGGCCGTGACGAGCCTGCGGCACCGGGAGATCTCCAGGACGCCGCTATGGCTGCGATCGCGTTTGCCGGCTCGCTGTCAGCTGGGGACCGGGAGGTCCAGGTACCCGGATTCCCGTTTGACATCACCGTCGCGGGCATCGTCACACATCTTCTCCACGACGTGGAACACCACGTGCTTGACGTCCGGAAAGGGCTAACGTCGCTGGCACTGGCCGAAGGCGGTGAGGTGCACACGGTCAGACGCTAGCCGCAGGTCTTCGCCGGGTCGTCAGGCTCATCCGCCAGGGGGAGATCGGTAAGCCTTCGCCTCGAGGCGAGGAATGGAGTGACAAGTGAAGCCCAACCGGTCCCTTCCGCCGTCCACGGTCATCCCCGTGCTCGTCTACCCGGACGTACGGCAGGCGGTGGCATGGCTGAGCGCGGCGTTTGGCTTCGCCGAGCGGACCCGGATCGGCGAGAGTCACCGGGCGCAGATGAACGTCGGCGAGGACGGGGCGATGATCGTGGCTGATGTCCGTGGTGAGCAGCAGCCGCCACCAGCGGGCATCGTGACCCACGTGATGAAGGTCCGGGTTGAGGACGTCGAGGCTTGCTATCAGCGGGCCCGGGCTCACGGGGCCCGGGTGCTCGAGCCACCCACCGACCAGCAGTACGGCGAGCGGGAATGCACCGTCGAGGACCTGGCCGGCCACCGCTGGCAGTTCACCGAGACGGTGCGAGACGTGGCGCCCGAGGAATACGGCTGCCAGACTGTCGCGCCCTGGCCGGGGCGGTGACCACATCGCCAACCCGGACACTTGCCGGCCGCAGCCGATGGACGCCCGGCGCCAGGCTGCCTGCTCATCTCACCTCGATCACAAGACGCGGGGCGATCCGCTGAATTCGCGCGTAGCCGCCGATAGGCAGGTCTAGCGGCTCCTTGGCAAGCGACGAGTGTTGAACCCAGAACTGGCGGTTCGGGTTCGCTGATCAGGAGCCTTGGTCTGCGGATTGCGTGCCGTTAGGCCGGCGGGCCATCTGATGAGGAGACGGGTCACGTTCGAGCGCCTCGAGGTTGGCGATGACCTGCCTCGCGTAGTGGCCGAAGATCGGGCGGCCGGCGATCCGGAACAGGGTGCCGAAGAAGAGCCCGCGCGGATTGCGGCAGAAGGTGCGCTGCCACACCATCTCGACCCGGCTGCCACCTTTAGATGGCGTCGCGGTGAGCTGCCAGCTGCTGCCAGGGTGGGCGTAGACGTTGGAGTCGGTCACCGTCGCAGTGACCCGGCCGGGCCCCGACCGGTCGTAGTGGCATCGTTCCCAGTTGATGCCGATGCCAGAGGGGGTGCCTTCGGTCGCGTCGGCGGTCGTCTCGCTGAGCTCATGGACGGTGAGGTGCTCGGCGCGGACGGCCGGCCACACCAGCATGCGGTCCGGGCCGAAGTCGTAGGCGGCACGCAGGACGCGCGCGGGCGGGAGCGTGCAGTCGGTGGCGATGCAGATGGTGGGCATGGTGGTCAGCTCGCTTGCAGGTGCCGGCCGAAGAAGTCGAGGGCAAGCTCGATCTTGGCGGCTGTGATGACGTGCCCGGTGCCGGGCAGGACGGCGATCTCGCCGTTGGCGAGCTGCCGGTAGGCGGTGACCCCCTCGTCGAGCGTGCAGTACTCGTCGCGGTCGCCGACGAGGATCAGCGTAGGGGCAGTGATCTTGCCGAAGTCCTCGAAGGTGTAGCCGGGGGGCTGGGTGGTGCGGGGGAACGCCAGCCGCAGGTACTCGGCCCAGTGCCCGTCGCCCTGCCCGCCGTCCTGGTCGGCCTTGAGCAGCTCGAACATCGGCCTCATCTGCTCGTTGTGGGTCATCATCTGGGCGAACGCGTCGGG
>DATIYI010000012.1:0-24266 GCA_035517695.1 Streptosporangiaceae bacterium | reverse complement strand
CACCCGGTGTACGCGCATCGAACCTCCCGCTTGCGTGATGGACAGCGGAAGGTAATCGCATCCACCACGATGATCGGGAAGCCCTCAGCCCTCGTGATGTACGTCATGGACACGCCGGCAAGAGCGCGAGATAACGGCCCTTGATCTTCTTCGCGGCATCGATGCCCTGCGACGACTCCGCCACATTGGCCGAGGTCCGGATCGACTGCGCGTCGATGAGCGCCGCCGACGGCTGCTCTGTGCGGCCCGCCGCCCGGCGCACCCGGCGGCGCAGCTCGTCATGGATCGCCTCGGTGGTACCGTCCCTTTCCCACTTGGCGGAGTAGTCGTAGACCGTCTTGTACGGCGGGAAGTCGTGCGGTAGGTACTCCCAGGCGATCCCGGTCCGGTTCACATACAAGATCGCGTTGACGATCTCCCGTAAGTCATGAACGGGCTCGGCCAATCCCAGCCCGGCATCAGCCCGCGCCGCCCGCCACTCAGCCAAGATCGGCTCGATCAGCGCCCAGCGGGCATCGGACAGATCGCTACGGTACGCACGGCGAGAAGTCATGACGGCGATCTTTAGCACGCCATACCCCGAAAGTGTGGGACCTCGTTAACGGATTTTCCCAGCACAGGGACAGACGGGCATCACTGTGGATCAGATGCCCTCTAAGAAGTCGCAGGCCAGGATCGCCTCGGCCTGGGAGCGCAGGAACTGCGGCCAGGTCGGCCCGGTCCGCCGAGGCGCGGGCTCGATTCCGGCCTTCTTCAAGATTTCCCACACCGTCGATGCCGAGACTCGCACTCCCAGCCCGGCCAGCTCCCCGTGGATCCTGCGGTAGCCCCATTCGGGGTCCTGCCGGGCCAGGCGCAGAGCCAGTGTCTTGATGTCCGGCGGGTGGCCGGCCGACCCTTGTCACCCTGTGCGACCTGGGAATACTAGCGGATCAGGCCGAAGAGTCGCTCCCAGTGCAAACCCGGACGTTTAGATGTGATTTGCAGTGCCCGTGATTGCATAATCGCATCAATAGCTGCATAATGATGCTATGAGTATGTCCATCACTGTGCGGGACGTCCCAGAGGAGACGCGCAATGAGCTCGCGGCTCGCGCCGCCATAGCCGGGCGGTCCCTTCAGGAGTACCTGCGCGCCAAGCTCATCGAACTCGCCGGGCAACCCGACGCCGAGGCACTGGTGGCGCGCATCCGGGCGCGCAAGGCCGCTCACCCCGTCTCGCTGACGGCGGAGCAGATCCTCGCGTACCGCGACGAGGATCGCCGGTGACCCTGGTCATCGACGCATCCATGGTCGTCGCCGCGCTCATCGATAGCGGCACGGACGGCAGGTGGGCGGAACCGCTGCTCACCAGCGACTCGCTGGCAGCCCCCCACCTGCTGACGGCCGAGGCATCGAACATCCTGCGCCGTTCCGCCATCGCAGGCGCGATCTCCGCCCAACAGGCATCACTGGCCCATTCCGACCTTCTCGACCTGCGCGTGGAGCTATTCCCCTACGCGCCCTTCGCGACCCGGATCTGGGACCTGCGCGACAACGTGACCTGCTACGACGCATGGTACGTGGCTCTGGCGGAAGCACTCAACGCGCCGCTTGCGACACTGGATATCCGGCTCGCGAAGGCATCGGGTCCTCGCTGCCGGTTCCTGGTCAGCACGCCATCCGGCTGAAGCCGGGCAGCGAGCCGACCGGGCGCGAGCGGCAAGGGGCGACCGGGACGTATGCCATTCCAGCGCAACGGCGCGCGGAGAGGCGCTGGTCGATGTTGACTGCGCCAGAAGGAAAGCTCCGATGAACGAGGAAGTTAAGTTCATCCTGTGGGGCTCGATTACTCGATCGCGGCCTGTTCGATCGGCGTGACCTGGCCGTTCTGCCGACTGGCATCATCGCTTCGTGATCCTCTCGGTCGCCTGCCTGCTCGCGCGCTGCTTGCTCAGCTGCCTGATGCTGCTGGCCCGGGCGCGAGGCTTCCAGGAAAGTGGAACTGCTGGTCCTGCGGCATGAGAATGCAGTGTCGCGCCGACAGGCCGGCCGGGTCCGCTATCAGCCGACCGACGGTGTGGGTGCCGAGAATCGTGTCACTTCCGCTGACCTGGTCTTTCCTTATGCGCGAGGACTCATCAAGTTAAGAATCTGGCTGCGCTGGCACGAGCGTGGGTTGCTGATGTTGACGGACACGACAGGGATGGGCCGCTCCCGACGGACAGCAGGCTCCTAGTAGGTCACGAGGTCAGCAGGGGTAAGGGGATTCGGAGCGGCCGGAAGATCGGGTAAAGGCCAGCACGGGGTGGTGCGGCAGCCGATCTGAGGGCCAGGCCGCCCCGGAAGCTGTGATGGGTTAGCCGTTGGCGGCGGTGACGGCGTCAGTGACCAGGGTGATGTTGCGGCGGTCCAGATTGCCCAGGACGGTGCGCAGCCGGACGCCGATGGCGGGATCGCCGAGGCTGGCGGCGATCCGCAAGATCGCCTGCTCGGAGGATGCGCAGGGCATCTGCCCGGCGTCCAGGGCGCGCAGGGCCGCGTCCCAGCCGATCGTGGCGAGCGGCTGGCCGGTGCTGATGCTGGCGCCGGTGCTGATGATGCGGCGGAAGGCGTCGCGGTGCAGGAAGTTCTCGTGGCTGATGATCAGCCCGGCGGCGGCGGTGCCGGCCAGGATGCCGCCGACGGCATCCAAGAGCTGGCCGATCAGCTCGTCAACGGGAATCGCGGTGGCGTTCATGGTGATGTCTTCCGGGAGGAATGGAGTGGTGGCCGCGGGGTGAGCCCGGGCGGCTCACGCGATGGGGGCAGGCTCTTGCCAGGTCACGAGGCCAGCAAGGGCGGAAAGAGGGGTCCCGGGGTGGCCGGCAGATCGGATAAAGGCCAGCGGCTCCGGGCCGCACCAGGCGGCGTCAAGGGGTCGTTAAGAGACCGGCGATCCCCGCCGCGTCCCGTCAGGCCGGTAGCCCCGGCTGACGGCCCTATACCACGGGCCGCCTTTCGATGCGTCCTAGATCGAATCGTCGTGATGTCCTCGTTTGCCCATCATGCTCATCTTCCCCACCAGCCTCGACGCCTTGGAGTGGCGGCAGGACGCAACTGGTTGTCCGCCGCAGCACATCATGCCGGTGAAACCGCCCGATCCACCGGACGCCCACCGGCAGCCGATCGCTTGAAGTAACGCATGGAGCGCTGTCCACGGGCTGCATCCGGACCAATCGGAGACATACGGCGAAGCCGATGACGCCGAGGCGATCGCCCGCGGCATCACCGAAGAATGGGGGCCGGCATGGGCGTTGTACGATGTGGCTCGCCGGTCGGTGCGGTAGATCCCGACCGCGGGGAAACCATCGCCCTGAGCCTCCCCGACTAATACCGGACGAGGCGGATACAGGTCGCCGACGCGGCAGCCGCAATCGACCCGGACTGGGTGGCATGGCGCCTTCGGCACGTTTTGTGACGCGGAGCAAGCAGTCGGGCTGTTTGATCCACCTGCGATAAGACCCTGCGATAAGAAACGAGAGCTGGCGCTCGCGATTCAGCCTGGCAGCCATCGGGGGGGCGTGCCGCCGGCTCGGGTTATCCGGTTACCCACTCGGTGACGAAGCGGTCGGCGCCAACCCTGCAGTCCAGGCGCAGCGGCCCCGGCGCGGGCGGGAAGAGAGTGAAGCAGCCGACGTCGTCCGCCTGCGTCGTCACCTGCGGGCCGGTAGCCGTCACCAAGGTCACCTTGCCCGGCTGCGGGGGGGTCAGCTGGCCGACGATCCCGGTCTCGTCGATCTCGATTTCCACGCTCAGCCGCTCGCCGTGGAACGCCAGCGTGCGCGGCGCGCCCGGGTCACTGCCGCGCACGAGCGAAGTATCGGCCAGCTCGGAAGCTTCTTCGAGGCCAAGCACCTCAAGGTCGGTGTCCACGGTCCGCCACGTGAACGCGGCCTGGGCCGCACGGATGATGTCCGCACACGCCGGAGATTCGCGCAACGCGGCGCGCAGCTCGCGCAGCAGTTCGTCGTCACTCCACCTCGGTGAGCTCACGCCGGTTACCTCCTTCCCCCCCGTCGGCGGCACCAGTTGCCGCCAGGTACGTCCGCATTGCACTGGTTCCCCGTAGCCTGTCAAGGCTCCGCCGGAGGGTCGGGCCAATGCTCCCGACCGGCATCCCCAGCAGCTGGCCGATCTCGTGATAGGACTTCGGCGGCTCGGCGGCTCGCAGCCGCAGGAGCCATTGATACCGTGCGGACAGCTCGCTCAGCCCGTCGCGCAGTGCCTGGCGGAGCTCGGCCCGCATAATGTCGGCGTCCGGGTCCACGGTGGTGCCTTCCTGGATGGCACCGTCCGCCTGCGGATCGACCGGCAGCACCCGGTGTCCCCGCCGCGCCTGCCGGCCGCATTCGCGCTGGGTGGTCGTGGCTAGCCAGCCTGGCAGGGCCTCGGGCTCGCGCAGGTTTGCCAGGTGCTCGACGAGCCGCAGCCAGACCGTCTGGCTGACGTCTTGAGCATCCGCGACGGTGAGCTGGTAGGTCCGCGTCACGGCCATCACGAGTGGCGAGTAACGGCGCACCAGCTCGTCCCAAGCTGTCTGACTCCCGTTCGAGCTCGCCCGCACTAATCGGCTGACTTCGGATTCGTCCGCCATGTGCACCATCCCCCTGCCGAACGGCGGATCCGATGTTGCGATATCCTTTTGCGCTCGCCCAGGAATGCGGAGCACGGCCCGGCACCGCTGATACACCCACAGGGCAATCTGGCGGGCCTCATATGCCCGGGAGTATCTTCAGGGCCTGGCCGAACGAAGTCCGGTATCGGCCGACCCGCCGCCAGGAGCCCGCGGAGCGCCTCGCGGAGCGAGTATTCGTGTTTTTCATGCAACCGGGCGAGAGCACCCGTCACCTGCGGCGCGGCGAACGACGTGCCGCTCCACGCGGCCCAGGCATCCGGGCCGAAGGCGTGCGGCTCCGGATCCACCAGGACTGACTCCCGGCCTTCAACGTATGTCGAGCGCAAGCCCTGCCCGATCGTCGAACAGGTGACCCAGCTGGCGCGCTGGCCGATGCCGATCTCGCCCACCTCGCCTGCCACGGCACGCTGCGCGCGGACAACCCGATGTTCTCCTCGCGGCTGCTGAGCGACGGACCCCTGATCGTGCAGGAACTGTACGCACGGGGCCTTGCGCCGCACCGGCTTGTCCTCGCGGCCTGCGAGTCGGGCGGCCTGGTCAGCTACGCGGGCGACGAAATCCTCGGCTTCGTCAGCGCGCTGCTGGCGCGCGGCACCGCCGGAATCCTCGCCAGCTCTGCCATAGTCCCCGACATCGAGGCCGTCGACCTGATGATTGCGGTGCACGGGCGGCTGGCGCGCTGTGCCACGGTCGCCCGCGCGCTACTGGAAGCCCGGGATTCACACGACACCGGCCCCGGCACTTTCGTCAACTGGTGCACGTTTAACGCCCACGGGGCTGCTTAACCCGGGACTTTGCTATTGAGCGGTGCGCTATTCACCGGCACGTACTGGAACCCGATCGGTATTCAAGAAACCAAGGGCGTATGACACGACCGTCGCCGTCGCCGTCGTTTCGGTTAGGGCCACAAGCGTCGAATCCTGGAACTTTTCTTCTGCCAGGCAGCGGCGGCAAATGATCCAGAAGAGCGTCGCAAGGCGCTACCGAGCGCGGCGGCGTTCACCTTGGATGAAATCCCGGCGGCAGCCGTTATGCGGGGCCTTCGAGCGTTGCGCTGAATTTTGGCTCGTCATCGCGTGGCCGTTCTCATAACCACTAGGCCGAGGCTCGGCGGGCTCATCAGGGGCATGCCTTTGCACGTACGGAGCCGGCGAGGGCGGGCTGACACAACAAGATGCGCCGACCGTGCCTTCGCTTGATCGTTCACACCCAGTAGTTCCAGGTGCCGGGTGGCGGCCGGGCAGGGCCGCCGCTCGACGGCAGCGGTTCCGGTAGAAAGGGGCCGGTTGCTGTGCACGGGGACGCTGATGTGCCCGCCGTCGGCGTGGCAGATCGTCCACCTGGCCAGCGGCGGGGCTCTCCAGCCGCGAGATCGGCGACCGGCTCTTCCTCGCTCCTCCTCTCCCTGCGCGGTCAGTGCGTCGAGGTCAGTGCGTGGAGGTCAGTGCGTGGAGGTCCGTGCGTCGAGGTCCGTGCGTCGAGGTCCGTGCGTCGAGGTCCGTGCGTCGAGGTCAGTGCGTCGAGGTCAGTGCGTCGAGGTCAGTGCGTCGAGCTTCGGTTGGATGCGAATGGACACCCCTCTTATCCCTTTCATTACACACTGATGGTAATCCGTTTGGGTGCTCTTGGCGAAGAGGACGGGTCACCTGCCTCATGATCCCTTCCCGTGTTAACTGACCGGCGGATATCGCTGGAAGTGCAACATCGTTGCGGATGAAAGTATATTTCTTGGCACAAGATGGCAAATTCGGATCGCGCCGGAAGCGCAAAAGATCATAAATCGGGCCTGTGCCACCGTAGATCCACATTCTCGAGCAAACCGCATCTGGGCAGCTCAAAGCATCATCCGGAACGGTCATCCGAGCCGCAGATCCTACCGAGATCACCTCAGTAGGACGGTGATCACCTGCTAATTCCATGAACGCGAAATTCGGAGATAACTTTAAGATTAATTGAGCTGATCAATAAGGCACGTCAGGCATCGTCATGATGTGCGTAACTCTGGCGTGATCGTCGCGCGCGTGTTTTGCTGCGTACTCGCGACACTGACCCTGGCGTCGTGCGTACCTGGCCACGCCGGGACCGTGCCGCGCAAGGCCATGCCGGGCGCGACCACGCCGGGCACGGCACCTGCCCGACCTACCAGCACGGCCACGCAGAAGCCTCCATGCGGCCCTGCGCCGGGGTTCTCGTGCACCATGCAGAAACGAATTGGTGAGGTGGAGAGCTACCTCGCTGGCTCGCCGGGTGAGATCGGGATAGTGCTACGCAACCGGCAGGACGGCGCGGTGTGGCAGAACTCCGACGCAGGCACAGAGCTTCCTGCGGCATCCACCGTCAAACTGGCGATGGTGGTCGACCTGCTGCTGCGTAACCAGTCGGGCCAGATCGACCTCAGCGACGACGACTGGGACCAGATCGACCAGATGCTGCACGCCAGTTCCGACACCGCGGCCGACCAGCTGTGGTCCGAGTATTTCGACGGGAGCTTTCTCAGCCGCATCGCCGGCTACGGCATGCCGGGCGCCGAATTCACGCAGGACCCGCCCTACTGGGGCTACATGTACTGCACCGCAGACGACCTCGACGGGCTTATCGGGTATGTGCTCGACAAGCTGCCAGCGAGCATGCGGACCTTCATCGTTGGCAAGCTCAGGAGCGTCGCTCCCGACCAGCAGTTCGGCGTCTGGGGGGCCGGGTCGCGTGCCGACCCAGGGAACAAGGACGGCTGGGAGGACGACAGCGGGGTGTGGATGGTCGATTCGGTGGGGTTTGCGGGTCCAGGTGCCAGATACACCCTGTCGATGATGTACGACCTCGAAGGCAACGGGAGCTTCAGCGACGGCGCCAACACGCTGACCCAGGTCGCCGCCCTCCTCTTCCGCGGCCACCCGACGGCGGCACCGACCATCCAGGCCACGCCTTGACGCGTGCGCGTGGATGTACGCCGACGCGGGCCATTGCCCCGCGGCCCGGCGCGCCGGCGCGCCGGGGGATTGTGGTGCTTCAAGCAAGGTCTGCAGAGACTCGATCAGTGCCTGCGTCCTCGGGGGCCGCCAGCCGGTGCGCTCCATTGCGAGCAGCGGTGCGAGCACGGCGTATTGCGCGTGGGTTGGCCCCAACTTGGCTTCTATATGCATGTACGTCATCCACCGAGGCCGACGGTGATGGGATCGAGGGTTACGTTGGTTTAGGGCGCCGGGGTCTGACACCGCGCCGGGGGTCTGACACCGCGCCTGGGTCTGACACCAGGAGGCTGTGATGGGCGTGGCCAGCAATACCGTCGACGACGTCGTGCACAGAAGCGCTGCCCGTTACCCGGAGCGTCGGGCATTGACGTTCGAGGACCGCAGCTGGACCTACCGTGATCTCGACGAGGCCGTCTCACGGGTGGCGGGTCGGCTGTTGGCGTCCGGGTGCGGCAAGGGTGACCGGGTCGCGGCCTTCGGCCGGAACTCCGACGCCTACCTGCTGCTTTACCTTGGCTGCGCGCGGGCGGGGCTGGTGCACGTTCCGATCAACTACAACCTGACCCGGGAAGAGCTGGCTTATCTCGTCACGCAATCCGGAAGCACGCTGCTTGCGCACGACCCGGCATTCGCGGATGTCGTCACCTCAGCGCATGACCTGATCGGTGATATCCGGCTCGTCACGCTCCTCCGCGGGGACTCAGGCAGCGACGTGCTTGCCTGGTCAACGGACGGGCCAGTCCCCGAGATCGATGTCGACGTATCCGGCGACGACCTGGTCCAGCTGCTCTACACGTCCGGCACGACCGCCGCGCCGAAGGGTTCGATGATGACGCACCATGCGCTCGTCGCGGAGTACGTCTCGTCGATCGTCGCACTGGAGCTCGCCGAGCACGACACGCCATTGCACGCCCTGCCGCTGTACCACTCGGCGCAGATGCACGTGTTCCTGCTCCCATACCTGATGCTCGGCGCGAGCAACATCCTCGTGACCGCACCCGACCCCGCCGATGTGCTGCGCCGGATCGAGGAACAGGGGATCGACAGCTTCTTCGCCCCGCCCACGGTCTGGATCGCGCTCGCCAATCACCCGGAATTTGGCTCCAGGGACCTCACCGCGCTGAAAAGGGCGTACTACGGCGCCTCGATCATGCCGGCTGCGGTACTGCAGAAGCTGAGGGCGGCGCTGCCCACGATCGGCTTCTACAACTGCTTCGGACAGTCGGAGATCGGTCCCTTGGCCACCGTGCTGCGGCCTGAGGAGCACGACGTGAGGCTCGAATCCGCTGGCCGGCCGGTCCTGTTCGTCGAGATGAGGGTCGTCGACGACGAGCTGAACGACGTCCCGGTGGGAGACCTCGGCGAGGTCGTTTACCGCTCACCTCAGCTGTGCACCGGTTACTGGGATAAGCCCGACGAGACCGCGGAGGCCTTCGCCGGCGGTTGGTTCCACTCGGGTGACCTGGTACGTCGCGACGCGGAGGGCTACATCTTCGTCGTCGACCGCAAGAAGGATGTCATCAACACGGGCGGTGTCATCGTCGCCTCTGGCGAGGTGGAGAACGCGCTATACACCCACACGGCAGTGCGGGAAGTGGCCGTCGTCGGCACGCCGGACGAGCGGTGGATCGAGGCTGTGACCGCGATCGTTGTGGCCCGCCGCGACGTCACGGAAAAGGAGCTGATCGATCATGTGCGCGGCCATCTAGCGCCGTTCAAGGTCCCCAAGAGTGTGCATTTCGCCGATGATCTCCCGCATAACGCGTCAGGCAAGGTGCTGAAGCGGGTGCTACGCGACCGGTTCAGCGGTTGACCGGTGCCCGCTGCGACCGTTGTGCCGTGGGGATCTCACCAGATGATCTTGCCTGCTTCGTTGACCGGGCGGCGCGCCGTGGACCGCGACGACCCGTCCGGTACCGCAAAGGACATCGAGAATATCCTTAACGGCTGCCGCCGATGCGGCATCCACTGCTGCGGGGGGATCCCGAGGGGTCGTCCCCCGGGGCAATACGGTCTTAACGGCGGGGCCAGGCGTCGCACCTGATGTGCGCCCGCGCGCACGCGCGTCCGGCAGGTCTCCGATACACGACGAGCGCCGCCGCGGCTGAATTTGGCGGAGATAGCGGTCTCAATCCGGTACGGATCGTCTCAATCGGGTACGTGTCGCCGAGCAAGTGTGCTGTTCCCTGCGCGAGGAAGGATGTTCCTGGATGACTGAAGTCCCGACCATGGATGAACTCCTCGGGGCGCACCGAACAACTGGGGCAAGTGGGGGGACGACGACGAGGTTGGCGCGCTGAACTACCTCACCGCGGAGGAAGTCTTCCGCGGGGTGCGTCATGTCAAGTCCGGCAACGTGTTCACGCTGCAGCGGCTGATCGGTGACCCCAAGAGCGACCCGGTGTGGCCCGGGCGGACACCGGCCGAGAAGACGATGATCTTGGACGAATCCTCGTGGGACGGCGACGGCGCTCCGCAGTTCCCCGGCGGCCTCCACTACGCGGACGACAAGATCAGTGCATTCCTGCAGGGCTCGACGCAGTACGACGCGCTCGGCCACGTCTGGTACGGCGGTCAGCTACGGAACGGGTACGATGCGCGCACCACGGTGGGCGGGCTGGGCAAGGCCAGCGTGGCCCCGATCGCGGAGCGCGGCGTTGTCGGCAGGGGCATCCTGCTCGACATGGCCCGCTTCCGTGGCAAGCAGAACCTCGACAAGGCCGAGACCTTCACCCACCAGGACCTGTTGGCCTGTGCTGAGGCCCAGGGCGCCAAGATCGAAAAGCACGACATCCTGGTCATACGCACGAACTTCCTCAAGCTCTTCTTCGACCAGGCGAGGAGTTCTACACCGGCTTCTGCGAGCCCGGCCTGGTCTACAGCCCCGAACTCGTGCGGTGGTTCCAGGACATGGAGATTCCGAACCTGGTCACCGACACCATCGCAAACGAACTGACGACCGACCCGAAGAACGGCACGGCCCTCCCGTTGCACTGCGCTCTGACGCGCAATCTCGGTGTCACGCTGACCGAGATCTGCGACCTGGAAAAGCTGGCCTCCCACTGCGCCCGGGACGGGCAGTACACGTTCCTTTACGCAGCGGCTCCGTTGAAGGTGAACGAGGCGAGCGGATCGCCCGTCAATCCATTGGCGATCAAATGACGACATACACCGAACGTCCCTGGACCAAGCTCTACCGAGAAGGATCCGCGGCGGACATCACACCGGAGTACCCGACCATGCTCCGCCTGTTCAACGCGTCGGTGGCGCGGGCGCCGGATGACGTCGCGATCAACTATTTCGACGGCGCGCTCACCATGGCCGACCTGGACGTGCGCGCCGACTCGCTCGCGGTCGCCCTGGCCGATAACGGGTTCGCCGTCGGCGACAGGCTCGGCGTCTTCGTGCAGAACAACCCGGCGTTCGTCATTGCGCTGCTCGCAGCGTGGAAGGTCGGCGGCGCGGCGGTGGCCATCAACCCGATGAACAAACACCGCGAGCTGACGTACCTGCTCGCCGATTCCGGTGTCAGCGCGCTGCTGTGCCTGGACGACCTCTACGAGTCGGTGGCCAATGAGGTCATCGCGGCCGGTGAGACGGCGGTCCGGATGGTGATCACCTGCTCGCCCCTGGACGAACAGTCCCGCGACGACGCGCGGCTCTTCGCCGGTGTGCGGCGGCCGCGTCCGGCGGGGACGCTTGACCTCGAGGAGATCTTCAGCCAGTACGCGGGCCGTCGGCCGGCGCCCGTCGAACCGAGTTCCGGCGACCTGGCCGTGCTGTGCTACACCTCTGGGACCACCGGCGTGCCGAAGGGCGCGATGTGTACCCACGGCAACATAACGTTCAACTCCCAGTCCTACCGGGACTGGATGGGCTTGCAGGCCGGGGACTCCGTGCTCGGGGTGGCGCCGCTGTTCCACATCACCGGCCTGATCGGTCACATGGGCATCGCGTTGCTCGCGCACTGCCCGCAGGTGATCAACCACCGCTTCAAACCGGGTGTGGTCATGGACGCGATCCGCGAACACCGGCCGACGTTCACCGTCGGCTCGATCACGGTGTTCATCAGCCTCGCGGGGCTTACCGGGGTGACCAGGGAGGACTGGTCCTCGTTCCGGATGATCTACTCGGGCGGCGCGCCGATCGCGCCCGCGGTCACCGACCAGTTCATGGTGAAGACCCGCCTCTACATTCACAACATCTACGGCCTGACCGAAACCAACTCGCCTTCGCACGGCGCGCCCCTGGGCAAGAAGGCGCCGGTGGACCCGAACTCGGGGGCGCTTTCTGTGGGTGTGCCGGTGTTCAACACCGTGGTCCGGATCCTCGACGAAGCGGGCAAGGAAGCCCCCGTTGGCGAGATTGGCGAGTTCGCCACCTCGGGTCCGCGAGTCGTCCCCGGCTACTGGAACAAGCCGGAGGCGACCGCGGAGAGCCTGCCCGGCGGTGAGCTGCGCACCGGTGACGTCGGGTGCATGGATGCCGACGGCTGGTTCTTCCTGGTCGACCGCAAGAAGGACATGATCAACGCGGCCGGTTACAAGGTCTGGCCGCGTGAGGTGGAGGACGTGCTCTACGGCCATCCGGCGGTGCGGGAGGCAGCAGTGATCGGTGTTCCGGATGAGTATCGCGGCGAGACGGTTCACGCCTACGTCTCACTCAAGCTCGGTGCGACGGTCACCGAGGAAGAGCTGATCGACTTCTGCAAGCAGCAAATGGCGGCGTACAAGTACCCGCGTTCGATCAAGGTCCTCGATGAGCTGCCAAAGACGACGAGCGGCAAGATCCTCCGGCGCGAGTTGCGTGATCTGATCTCGTGAGCGTCATCTCCTGGTGCGGCTAGAAGCGGCCGAGTCGTTCGATCACGCTGCGGAGGCTCAGTGAGCGTGCCCTGCCCGGCGCCTGTCCGTCCGCACCTCCTGCCGATCTGAGCGGCGTTCCTGCCGCATGCTCCGGGCACCAAGGGTGAGCTGCGCACCAGCGCGGCGCGGGATCCCACGCTGGGGGCGTGCGCCGCGGAAGCAGGCGTGCCGCAAAAGCGTTAGCCTCCTGGTGGCTTCCCGAACATCCTTGCTGTGTACTCGCGGTTGTGTACTGGCGGTTGTGTACTCCCGGTTGTGTACTCCCGGTTGTGTACTCCCGCGCCTTGCCATGGAGCTTTCACGTTGACAACCTCGCTCGCTGAGCTGCGGGCACGCCTGCCCGGGCTGATGCCCCGCGATCAGTACCGCTTGGGTCGGCGCGCCGACAAGGCTGCTGCGCTGCGTGATGCCGGGGCCAGGGAGAATGCGTTCCGCGGGGTCCTCGCTGAGCTGGAGGCGGCGGCGGACCGCGTCAAGGCGCGCAGGCTCGCCGTGCCACCGATCTCTTACCCGCCCGAGCTCCCGGTGAGCCAGCGGAGGGACGAGATCGCCGAGGCCATCCGCGATAACCAGGTGGTGATCATCGCGGGTGAGACCGGCTCAGGAAAGACGACTCAGCTGCCGAAGATCTGCCTCGAGCTCGGCCGCGGCGTGACGGGCCAGATTGGCCACACCCAGCCCAGGCGGATCGCGGCCCGCACCGTGGCGGAGCGGATCGCACAGGAACTCCGGACGGGGCTGGGCGCCGCGGTCGGCTACAAGGTGCGCTTCGCCGACACCTCGAGCGACAGCACGCTGGTCAAGGTGATGACCGACGGCATCCTGCTGACCGAGATGCGGCGCGACAGGCGGCTGCTGCGTTACGACACCCTCATCATCGACGAGGCCCACGAGCGGAGCCTGAACGTCGACTTCATCCTCGGCTACCTCCGTCGGCTGCTGCCCAGCCGACCCGACCTCAAGATCATCATTACGTCTGCCACGATCGATCCGGAGCGCTTCAGCAAGCATTTTGCCGCAGGCAAACCAGGCCAGCTGGGCGCCGGAGGCGAACCAGGCCAGCTGGGCGCCGGAGGCGAACCAGGCCAGCAGAGGCCAGCGCCAGTAATCGAGGTGTCGGGGCGCACGTACCCGGTTGAGGTGCGCTACCGGCCGCTCGCCGACACTCGCGATCCCGATGACGAACCGACAGATCAGGTGCAGGCCATCTGCGGCGCCGTGGATGAGCTCCGCGCGGCAGGACCCGGCGACATCCTGGTCTTCCTCAGCGGCGAGCGGGAGATCAGGGACACGGCCGACGCCCTGGCCGGCGGTACTGCCGGCGACCTGGAGGTGCTGCCCCTCTATGCCCGGCTGTCGGCGGCTGAGCAGCACCGGGTGTTCGAGCCGCATCGCGGACGACGGGTGGTCCTTGCCACCAACGTCGCGGAGACCTCGCTCACCGTACCGGGCATCAAGTACGTGATTGACCCGGGCACCGCGCGGATCTCCAGGTACAGCCACCGGACCAAGGTTCAGCGGCTACCGATCGAGCCGATCTCCCAAGCGTCGGCGAACCAGCGCAAAGGCAGATGCGGGCGCACGTCGGACGGCGTATGCATCCGGCTCTACAGCGAGGAGGACTTCGCCTCGCGCCCGCAGTTCACCGACCCGGAGATCCTGCGCACCAACCTTGCGTCGGTGATCCTCCGGATGGCAGCGCTTGACCTCGGCGAGGTGGCGGACTTCCCGTTCGTCGATCCGCCGGAGTCACGCAATGTCGCCGACGGCGTCCGCCTGCTTGACGAGCTCGGCGCCGTCTCCCGGGGCCGTGGCAGGCTCCGGCTGACCGACACGGGGCGCAAGCTCGCCGAGCTCCCCGTGGACCCGCGCCTCGGCAGGATGATCCTGGAGTCGGGACGCAACGGGTGTGCCCGTGAGGCGCTGATCATCACTGCCGCGCTGTCCATTCAGGATCCCAGGGAACGGCCCGTGGAATCGCGCGAGACGGCCGACGCCATGCACGCGCGTTTCGCCGAGCCAGCGTCCGACTTTCTCGCCTTCCTCAGCCTGTGGGATTACCTGCGCGATCGGCAGCGTGAGCTGTCCGCGTCCGCCTTCCGCCGCATGTGCCGCAGGGAGTACCTCCATTACCAGCGGGTGCGAGAGTGGCAGGATGTGTACGGCCAGCTCGGGCAGGCAGCCAGGGACCTGGGCATCGTCGTCGGGCCTGATCACGGTCGGCCGGCAGTGGCGGACCCGGACGGGGCGGCGCCGGGTCGCGTGACGGAGCGCGAAGCGGGCGAGGCCCGTTTCCCTACGGATCTGGCGGACCGGCTCCATATGTCGCTGCTGGCTGGCTTGCTGTCCCACATCGGAATGAAGGACACCGACCAGAAGCCGCGCGGGAAGCGGAGTGCCCCGGCCGAGTTCGCCGGGGCACGCGGTACCCGTTTCGCCATCTTCCCTGGGTCCGCGCTAGCGAGAAAGCCGCCGCAGTGGGTAGTGGCGGCCGAGCTTGCCGAGACGTCAAGGCTGTGGGCCAGGACCACCGCGCGCATCAAGCCCGAATGGGTGGAACCGCTGGCCCCGCACCTGGTCAGGCGAACCTACAGCGAGCCGCGCTGGGATGGCAGGCGTGGCGTGGCGATGGCGGCCGAGAAGGTTACTCTCTACGGGCTGCCGGTCGTGGCGGCGCGGCAGGTCAACTATGGGCGCATCGACCCCGTAGCGGCGCGGGATCTGTTCATCCGCGGCGCCTTGGTGGAGGGGGACTGGCAAACGCACCACCGCTTTTTCCACCACAACCGCCGCCTGCTCGAAGAAGCTGAGGACCTAGAGCGCCGCGCGAGGCGGCGCGGCATTGTCGCTGACGACGCTGCCCTGTTCGACTTCTATGACCGGCGGATACCCAAGGATGTGACGTCCGCTCGGCATTTCGACAGCTGGTGGAAGCGGGCGCGGGCAGCCGACCCCAGCCTGCTGAACTTCTCACCCGCCGATCTCGTCGGCCCGTCAGCCGAGGAGATCCGGCCAGCTGATTATCCCAGCAGGTGGGGCGAGCTTGCGGTGTCGTATGAGTTCGCCCCAGGCGAGGCGGGTGATGGCGTGACGGTGGATATCCCCCTGGCGACGCTCAACCAGACCAGCGCCGAGGAGTTCGGCTGGCAGGTACCCGGCCTGCGGGAGGACCTGGTGACCGAGCTGATCCGGTCACTGCCCAAACAGTTGCGCAGGGCTTTCGTGCCGGCACCCGACGCCGCCCGCGCCGCTGTAGCCAGGCTGGGCTCGCCGCACGGCGACCTGCTTGAAGCTCTGGGTTCAGAACTCGGCCGCCTCGGCGGCGTGAAGATCCCGCGTGAGGCATGGGATCTTTCCAGGCTGCCCGCTCACCTGAGGATCACGTTCCGCATCGTCGATTCCCGCCATGTGCTCGCGACCGGCAAGGACCTGGACGAACTGCGGCAGCAACTGCGGCCGCGAATGGAGGCGATGCTCACCGAGGCAGCCCGCGGCGTCACCCGATCCGGGATACGGAACTGGGACCTTGGCGCCTTGCCCCGTGTGTTCACCGACGGGCAAGTCCGCGCCTACCCCGCGCTCGCGGACGCCGGGGACGCGGTTGATGTCCGGTTGTTCGACACCGAGTCAGCGGCCAGCGAGGCGATGTGGCGGGGTACCCGCCGCCTGGTTCTGATACAGGTTCCTTCCGGCGTGCGTTCCGCCGCAAGCCGGCTATCTGGCGATGCCAGGCTTGCGATGAGCCGCCACCCGTACCCGAGCGCCACCGCGCTGCTCGAGGACTGCGCGGCGTGCGCGGCCGACGAGGTGATCGCGGCAGCTGGCGGACCGGTCTGGGATGCTGAGGGGTTCGCGCACCTCATCGAGGCAACGCGGTCAGCACTGCCCGCCGCCACGATCGACGTGGTCAGTGCGGTCGCGCGGGTTCTCGCGGAGGCGCACGACGTCGAGCTCACGCTCGGGCGGGCTACCAGTCCGGTATTGGCACCCACGCTCGCGGACATGCGCGACCAGCTTTCCGCGCTGATCCATCCGGGGTTCGTGGCCGAAACCGGCTCGCGGCGTCTGCCTGATGTGGTCCGGTACTTGCGGGCCATCAGCCGGCGGCTGGAGAAGGCACCGGAGGATCCAGGCCGTGACGCCGACAGGCTGGCGGTCGTGCGCCGTGTGACGGACGCCTACCAGCGAGCCATAGAGGAGCTTCCGGCGCCCGGGCGTCGCGGCGAGCAAGTCAGGGCCGTTCGCTGGATGATCGAGGAGCTACGAGTCAGCCTCTTCGCCCAGGCGCTGGGCACTCCCGCTCCAGTATCCGAGCAGAGGATCCGGTCGGTACTTGACCACCTGACATGACCAGCGGCTGCGCTCCCCGGCGGTGGACGTCACAATAGCGCGGCATGTTGGTGACGTTCTGGCCGGAAGCCGCTTGGGCCTCAACGGCCGGGGGTGGTAGCTGTCAGCGTCATGAGGCGCAGGCGCGCCTCTTCTATGGTCGGGAATACCTGCAGCCGCTTGGCTAGACCAGTAATCCGCAGCATCTTAACAAGGAGCGGTCGCGGTGCGATGAGGCCGTAACGGGTCCCTGCCGCTTCGGCCTCGTTGGCGATCCGGACGAAGGCACTCAGCCCGCGTGCGTCGCAGAAGGACAGGCCGGTCAGGTCGAGCAGAAGCAGCCGGGCGCGGCGGGAGATAGCTGTGCGGCACCGTCGGCACAGGCTGTCGGCCGTGGCCAGGTCCAGCTCTCCATGCACGCTCACGATCTGCGTCTGGTCATCGGGCCCCGCAGTCGTGCCGCTCACGCTCCAGGTCACTGCCCTGCCTTCCGTCGGCGACCGCCATCTGTCGTATCTGTCGGCGTCCGCGCCGTGTGTCCGTACTCCGTGCCTGCGACTGGCTCTGTTTCTGCGACCGCCCGTGTGCCTGCGCTGTTACTGCGACCGCCCGCGTGCCTGCACGCTGTTCCGCGACCGCCCCTGTGCCACGACCGGCCCCTGTACCCGCACCCTGTTTCTGCGGTGGCTCTGTGTTTCTGCGGTGGCTTCGTGTTTCTGCGGTGGCTTTGTGTTTCTGCGGTGGCTCTGTGTTTCTGCGGTCGCTCTGTGTCGCGCGACCGTACCTTGTCGACACTTCCTGTAACTGCATTGGGCGGGCGGGGGGCTCGCCAGCACAATATCACTTCCGTGGCGCTTAGCCTCAATTGTCTTTTTCGAGGCGAATTCATATGCACGTGCATCAGTGCTTGCATTACGTGTGTGCACAAAATTGGGATTCATCCGTGCGGACCGGCGACCGGAGCGTGGCCGCTGCGGCGGCATCCGCTCCGCGCGGGCGGAGCGGATGCTGTCGGTCCCCCCGATTAGCCGTGCAGGACCGGCTTGCCCATCGGGAGTGCCTTGCCGCCAGTGGCTTCGGAGGCTGCGCTGAAGAACATGTACGCGCCCAGCGCGGCGAACACCAGCGCCACATACCCGGCGGCCTTCTGAAGGGTGGTCGATGCGTTGATGTTGCCCAGCAGCAGCAGGAACACCGCGACGTCCACGAGCGAGAACAACACGGTGAAGGCCAGGGGCAACCGGAGCGTGGCCAAGGTGATCATCACGATAACGACCAGCCAGCTGATCAGGAAGAGCTTCTGGGTGGCCGCCACCGCCGGTAGGGTGATCCCGAACCAGGAGTGTGTCAAGCCGAGCACGAGTACCGCGTAGCTCAGCCAGAAGCCCGCGAAGGTACCGTTGACGCCCGCCACGGCGCTCTCGCCGATGGCCGCGGCCCAGACCGCGGCGATGAACATCCCAGTTGCTGTGGCCGCCAGGATAATGGCCAGCGGAGCGCCGGCCATCCCGGCGGGTACGACACCGACGAACGCCAAGCCGATTGCGACCGAGCCCACGATAAAGCTCGGGAATCCAAGCAGTGCGGGGTCGCCGTGCAGCGGTCCCACCGCGGCTTCCTCGACTGGTTGGACGAGCTTGACCGGCCCGCCGGGGGAGGTTGGATTGAGGGCTGCCATGACGTTCTCCTTAGAGGAAGCGTTTGAACACCCACGTGAGGCGTGGGCGCCTTTTTCTTGTCCCACTGCCGGCAATACGGCGATCATTTGGGGCGCGCTAGGGGCATACGTCCTGCCCGATGTCGGCCGCTACTTGACCGGTGGCCTGCGGCTTTGGTGTCGTATCGCATGACCGGAAGGCGCTCAGCTCGGGGGCAGGAGATGCGAGCGCGCGAGAACATCACCGGGCGCCGCAGTTGACCGCGGCGCCCGGATCCACAACATCACGGGCGCCGCAGGTGACCGCGGCGCCGGATCCACTGGCCCGCCGGGCAGCGCCTTGCCGTCAGTCAGCCGTGTAGCACTTGCTTGCCGAGCGGCAGTGCTTTGCCGCCCGTGGCTTGGGAGGCCGCGTCGAAGAACAGGTACACACCCACCGCGGCGAATACGAGCACCAGGTACCCCACGGTCTTGGTCAGGCTGGTCGATGCCTGGGCGGTAGCGATAGTCAGCAGCAACAGCGCCAGGTCGACGAGCGCGAGTACTACGGTGAGCCCAATGGCAGCCGGAGCGTCGCGAAGGTGAGCCCGCAATCGGCCGCGGCCAACCCGAGTTGCAGGCCAACTGCGGCTCCGCCGTGGCAAACGACAAGATCGCGGCCGGGCAGTGACGCTGTCTACTGTGGCTCAGCCTGCTGCGGCGCTGAAGGCGGGCTCGTAGCCGAGTTCCTGCCCGCTTGCCGTCGGGTGGTAGGACGCATCGTTGGGCCACGTCATCGAGTGCAGCCAGCCGTTCGAATCGCAGATCTCGTGCCCGGAGAAATGGCTGCGTACATCGCTGAATATGTCGCCGTTCCGCGCGGCCGCCGCCGATATCACGCTGTCGAGCCGGGCAGCGCCGTGGTCGATCGCGGCTCGTTTGTTGCTGCTCATACCGAAACAGGTGCGTGATTTAGAAAGGTCATAGAGTTCTGGGTAGTCGAGCACGACAATCCGGGCGGAAGGCGCGTGCGAGTGGATTGCATGCAAGGTCATGTCGAGCCTCGCGGGTAGCCAGGCGGTGACGAAGTTCTCCGCGTTCGAGATGGCACTGAGACAGGCGCTGTCGGACTCGAGGACGCAGCTTTTCATGATCCTGGAGAAGCCGGCGTCGTTGCCGCCGATCGTGATGCTGACCAGGGTCGTTCTCGAGGTGACCACCGAGATCTGGCTGTTCAGCACGGCTGACGTGGTGGCGCCGGAACACGCGGCGGAAACGAATGAGGCTGGCGCGTTGCGTGCGGCCCACTGCTGCGGGTACGCGTTGGCGCTGCGTTCGCACTTGCCGCTCGAGCGGTCGTAGCTTCCGGCCCCAACACCGGAGGAGTAGGAGTCGCCGAGCGCTACGTACCGGACAGTGGAGCCCGCACTCGCCGCGGGCGGTCCGGTAAGCGCCCCGATGAAAACGGCGGGGATGGCGAGCGTAGGAATGACGATCGCGGCGAAAACGCTGCGGCAAAGCGGATGGGAAGGCACGCGGTGAGACCGCATCAGTACTCCAAGCAAACAAAGTCCGACAGTGATTGCGCGCGCAACTTAGGTATATGAGCCACAAGCTGTCGCGCCTAATAGCCTAATGAAAAATATCGCGGGCAGGGTGTCGCCGCGCCGATGCTCGAAGCCGGGCAGCCGAGCCCCAGGACTCCTCATATGAAATAATGTGAAAGTCGACGTGATGTTCCGGCGTGAGAGAGCCAGAAATCAAACCTTGATTGTGCGTTTCCGCAGGTCACTGCCTTGCATGTGTGCCAGCTTTACATAATTTCATTGCATCATTTTACTGCTCTGAGCGTGACGACACGTAGTGGCACGCCGGGAAACAGCAGAAAGAACCAGGCCAGCAGCCTCGTAGCACTTCGTCACTCCGTCAATTAGCGACTATGTGTCATCCTGAACGCGCACGTGATGAAATTCTTCGGCCTCCGTTAGGATCGTGATCCCGGTTGCCCAGGCGGTCCGGGCACCTGGGCGGCCACGTAACGTCGCGAGTCCTTATGAACGCGCAGGCGTGGTGAAGCTTTGGCGTCAAGGTATTCGCGTCAGGTAAGCGCGGTGAGCTTCCTCACCAGGTCCAGGCCGCCCACAGGGCCGCCCTGACGGCGTAGGGAAAGGTGCGTGCGGAGTCTGATGGCCGAGTTGGTTGAGGCGGGCATGCTGTCGGGCTGGCTGGTGCGACGCAGGCAGCAGGCGGCGCGGCGCCACCTCCAGGCGTGTACTCGACTTCAGGTGTGGTGTCGGCACCATGGCCGAGGTCTGCGGCCCAGCGGGGTACGTCGGGTTCGACATCGATCCACGCAAGATCGAAATGGCCCGTAGGGAGTGGCCACGGCACCGTTTCGAGCGGGTCCTTCCCGAGGGCGAGCGCTTCGACACGGTCGCGGCGCTCGCGTTCATCGAGCATGTCCGTGATCCAGCGACGTATCTGCAGCGTTTCGCAGGATTGCTCAACGAGGGTGGCAGGATCGTGCTCACCACGCCGCATCCGTCGCTCGTATGCGTGCACACATCGGGTGCGCGGATCGGCTTATTCAGTCACGCCGCGCATGACGAGCACGAGAACCTGATCGACGCGCCGCGAATGCGGGAATTGCTCGCAGGAGCGGGCCTGCGGCTTGCGGTATGCCGGCGCTTCCTGCTCGGCGCCAATCAGCTGTTCGTGGCCACCTCGACGTCGGTTGCGCCGGGCGCCTGAGGGCGCCTCGCGCGCCTTGAGGGCGCCTCGCGCGCCCGGCGCCTGCTGGGCGCCGGCCAAGGCGAGTCGGCGCACACCGGGGGGCCTGGCGCACGAACGCCTGCCGCGCCCCTCACGGAGCCTGCCGGCGCTCGGTGCTAACGGTGCCCGGCGGGGCCTGACGCGCGCCTGAGGGCTCCAGGAGGACAATGGCACAAAATTGGGCCATCGCATGTCGATTCTGACACGCAACGGGCCATCGTGTGTCGCCGCCGCAGGTGATCTTGACGTCGTTAAGGGATCACGCTGGACTTCGTGGTGGCGTGCGCCCTGGAACGGCAGGCCATCCGAGGCAGCTAGCGCCCTCACGCCCTCAGCCGAGGCCTCCGGTCAGGTTGTTGGTGGAACGCGGCGAAGATGATCCCTGTAATCCGGTCCGCCATCTCCGCTCGCGGCATCTTGACACCGACGGTGAGCAGGTAGTTCACGCGTTCGAGCATCATCAGGCAGGCGAGTGCGGTCAGCTCGGCGTGGGCAGGCTGCTCGGCCTGGGGAGCCCGTTCCGCCTGGGCGTCTCGGGTCACACGCGTCCCTTGACCCGCCGCTTGGGCCCCTTGTTCGTCATGGGCCCTTGGTTCAGCATTGGCTCGCTGCTGCCCGCGCGTCCCCTGTTCCGCTTGTGCCCCTTGCGCCGCCCGCTGGTGCTCTGGCTGTGCCGGTTGCACTGGTAGTGCTTGCTGCGCGGGCCCGCTCGGCATTCCCGTCATGCCCTGCGTCATCGCCTCGGACAAGCGGAAGAGCAGCTGCAGCCCGTCGCTGAAGAAGTCCTTGCCTATGACATCGGCCTGGCTCAGGATGCGGATCACCGTGGCATGGGTGGCATAGATATCGCTGAACCGCCGCACCCACTGCCCGAGCGCCGCGCGGCCCGCATCGTCGGGCGTGACGCGCGGGAATTCGCCTGCGATCACCTCTACGTCGTGGAGGGCATCGGTGGCGAGAGCCTTGAACAGGTCCTCCTTGTTGGCGAAGTATAGATAGAAGGTGCCATGCGACGTCTTGGCCGCCTTGACCACGTCGTCCACCCGCACCGCGTGGAAGCCACGCTGATCGAAGGCGTCACGACCGGCCTCGAGCAGCTTGCGCTTGGTCGCACGGCCCTGCGCCCGCAGCTCGCGCTCCTGCGCTGGGGTGCCTCCGCCGGGCGAGGGAGGTGACTGCCTGCCACTGCGCGGGCCCCGGCTGGCTTTCTGAGTCATGTCCGCGAGACTAGCCTGTTCAGTAATGGGCATGTCCCGCATCCCCTGTTGCGGGCCCCGGGCGAGCCGGCCAGAGGAGCCGCGATGCTGCGCACGCTTGCCGCCGAGGCGGCACGCAAGTTTGGCCAACGGGTATCGTTCGCTGCCCTGCGGCCAGCGGAAAACCCGCAGGCCGCCGAGCTGATGGGGACTGGTGCGCAAAGCCAGGCGGCCGGGGCACGCGCAGGCGAGGCGGCCGGGGCACGAGAGGCCGGGGCACCGGAGGCCGGGACACCCGAGGCCGGGGCACAGGCAGCGGCGGTCGCAGACGCGCCGGCAGGGTCGGCTCCGCCCGCCACCTACCAGGCGCCCTCCAGGCCAGCCGAGGTCTGGCGGCTCACCTACGCTGATCTGGACCGGCTGTCCGACGAGGTGGCCGCGGGGCTCGCATTTCGCGGTGTCCTGCCCGGTGACGTGGTGACGGTGGCGCTGCCCACCGTACCCGAGTTCCCGATCTGCTACCTCGCCACCGTCAAGATCGGGGCGGTCATCGCGGGAGTCGACCCGCGCTGGCCGCCCGCGGTTCTCGGCCGGCTCGCCGGACTGCTTCGGCCGACGGTGACCATAGCGCCGTCCGGCTCGAAGATAGAGCCGGGCCCCGATGGTGACGTTCTCGGGGTGACGCTGGCAGCCGATGGTGGTTCCGCGCTCACCGGGCTGCGGCGGGCGGAGCCGCCGCCACCGCCTCTGCCACCCGACCCCGCTCGGCCGGTCGTGATAGCGATCGCCCACGGCACGGCAGGCACTCCACGCGGCGCGGTGTTCGGAGTCAACCAGCTTGACGCCATCCGGGCGGCGGAGGCGGGCAACCGCTGGGGCAGCGCCGCGGGCAACGTCGTTCTCACGGCGCTACCTTTCGCGCACTTCAGCCTCATGACGCGGCTGGCGGCGATGCTGCAATCCGGGCAGTCGTGCTTCCTGATGGATTCGTGGCAACCCGAACAGGTGCTCGACGTCGCTGCGGCGGTGCAGGCGGACCAGGTGACCGGCCTGCCTGGCCAGCTCGCGGAACTCGCGGCCCGGCCATTGCCCGCGGGCGCCGCGGCGCCCGCCCTCGAACTGATCGTCACGCGAGACGCCGCGGTTCCGGCGGGCCTCGTACCCGTTCTCCGGCAGCACGTCGGTGCCGGTATCCACCTGCGCTACGGCTGCGCGGAGGCGGGGCTCGGCCTCCAGGCTGGTCCGGGCGATCCTGCGGGCGACGTCGATGGTTACGTCGGCAGCCCGGCCCCTGGCGTCACGCTGGCCCTGCGGGACGCGGGAGGGCAGGAGGTGCCCCGGGGTGAGCTCGGCGAGGTGCTGCTCCGATCGGCCGCGTGCATGAGCGGCTACTGGAACGAGCCACAGGCCAGCGCCGCCGCCTTTACCAGCGACAGGTTCGTTCGGACCGGCGACCGCGGCCGGATAGACGAACAGGGCCGACTGGTGCTCGCACCCCGCGTCGGCCCAGGTTAGGAGCAATGCAGGGGAGTTAAGGGCTGGGCGTTTTGGTCAAGTACCGATCCGGCGTGTCGTGACGGTATATGACAACGGAGGTCCGGTAAGACGGGAAATCTGCCAGGACCACCCGTTGCCGAGGACCTCCGTTGCGCCCCCAGTCTGCCATCGATGCTGCCGTCATGACGATTACCAGGACGATCACGGTGGCGGCGGGGCCGTTCGCTCCTGGCCACCTGGGCGAGCTGACCCGGATCGTGCCGTTCGAGATGGCCGATGCGGTGCTGGAAGAGGCCCCCGGCGCCCGGGAGCGGCGGGTACGGCTGCTGCCGTCCCGGGCGGGGCT
>DATIYI010000011.1:0-3392 GCA_035517695.1 Streptosporangiaceae bacterium | reverse complement strand
GAGGTACCCGGGCGCGATGCTGTAATTCCAGTCCCCGTGAAACTCGTGCGCTGTGATGACTTGGGCTTCCAGGTCCTTCATCTGCTTCTTGGTGACCTCGATGCCGGTCGGGTAGCTGCCGGTGTCTAGCTCGGCCTGCACCTTCAGCCCGGTGCGGGTGGTGGTGGCGCGGATGGTCTCCAGGATCACCTGATGGCTCTCCAGCGGACGGCCCCGCCAGTTCATCGAGATCGCCGAGAACAGCCGGTGCTCTTATTTTGTTCCACTTGCTGGCGCCCGGGGGCAGGTGGACGACGGTGATCTCGATCCCGAGCTCGGTGGCGAGCTGAGCCAGTTCCACCTTCCACAGCCTGCGGCGGTTGCCGTTGGAACCGCCGCAGTCCGCGGTGATGAGCAGCTGGCGGGCGCCTGGGTAAGCCCGCGCGCCGACAGCCTTCCACCAGCGGCGGATGGACTCCACCGCGAACGCCGCCGTCTCGTGATCGACGCCGACGTTCACCCACCCGGCGTTGGCGGCCACATCGTAGATCCCATACGGGGCGACCTTGCCGAGCTGCTTGTCGGCGAAGTCATGGTCGTTGACCCGCCGCGGCGAGCCTTTCGGCTCCCACTCCGCGCCACCGTTCTTGAAGTTGCCGACCAATTCTTTTTTCTTGCAATCGATCGAAATCACCGGGATACCGGCCGCCAGGCACCACGTCACCAGGTCATTGATGTACCGGAACTGGGCGTCGCGGTCCGGGTGCTGCTTTCCTTCGATCGTCTTGGCGTTGCCCTGCAAGCTGTAGCCGAGCCGGTCCTTCAGCAGCCGGCCCACGGTGTCCGCACTGACCGGCCGCCCCGCCTTGCCCAGCTCACCGGCCAGGTTCCCCGTCGACTTGGTCGTCCACACCAGCGGCTGCATCGGATCCCCCCGCGTCTCCGGCTCCACCAGCCCCCGCAGCGCACCCACCAGCCCCGGATCGAGATCCGTCGCCGACGGCCGCCCCGCGCCCGCCTGACGCACCCGCCCGCCCGGCTCGATCCCCTGCTCCAGCTCACGCGCACCCCGCGACACCGTGTCCGGATGCGACCTGGTCAAATCAGCCACCCGGCTGATCCCGCCCCGGCCAAGCGCCCGCGCCTGCGCCCCCAGCATCAGCCGCCACTGCCGCTCATCCAGATGCGGCTTCAGCTCCGCCAGCATGGCCGCGAACCGATCCTCATCAACCTCAACCGTCGCCATACCACACACGATAGGCATCCGTCTCGGACAAACCCGCGTAATTCAGCGGAGGGTCCTAAGTCAGGTGTCCGGCAGGTCCGGTCCTGGCCGAACGGGAGCCGTGGCGGCGAGCGTCACCGCGTCGTCGTGAGCCATGACGCAGGGCCCTGCGGTGTCAGTCCGTGAAGCACCGGCCGCCACGGGCCAACCTCACGTCCGCTCCGGGCCCCGCCGTGAGCGAGGACAGCGCCCCTTATGCTCTCCTGCGTGAAGGTCGCCGAGTTCGGTCTGAGGGACCCCTTCTACAGACGATCTGGCTGTCGTGCTCGATCATGGCGTGAGCAACTCTGGAGGCTCAATCTGCGGCGAGGCTTGGATGGTGTCGGAGGTCGGTGGCCGCACTTGAGGTGGTCGCGTTCAGCGCGTCGCCGATTGCCACGCCGAAGGCCTTAGCCACCGGGGGCGGGAACGCGTTGCCGACCTGTCGGTAGGCGGCTGTCTTGCATCCCGAAAACGCCCAGGTATCGGGGAAGCCCTGGAGCCACGCGACCATGCGGGTGATTCCTGGCTCACCACGGCATCACCGGGTTCCTGACCAACCTGCCGGCTTTGCCCGCACCCCAGGGCGCCGGCGTTCTCGCTCTCCGGGATGAGATGACTACATAACGGGGCCGGGTTCTCGCGGCCGCATGGGCGAAGGTCACGATCGGGCGACCGTGGAGTGTTGTGCTGGAAATGGGCACGGGACCTCGCTAGGTCAGGTGGCTGTCCACGTCCGCCTGTCCCGGGAGGCCCCGTCGCCTGGCCAGTCTGCCATGCCTGCTGCTGATAGTTCGGTTGCTGCCGTCCATGTCCTGTCCGCCCGCCTGCGCGATGTTCCTTCCGGCGCGGAGGGTGGCCCGCTGCCGGGGCTGGCGGGGTTTTTGGCAGCGGTTCCTGATCACCGCCGGCTTCAGGGCCGGCGGCATTCCCTGGCTTCAATCCTGGGCCTGGCCTGCGCGGCGACAGCGGCGGGAGCGAAGTCGCTGGTCGCGATCGCCGAGTGGGCCGCTGATGCGCCCGCTGCCGTGCTGGCCGGCCTGGGGGTGCGCCAGGACCCGTGCGGCGGCGCGCTGGTGGTGCCGAGCGAGACGACGATCCGCCGCACGCTGTCCGGCGCGGACCCCGGCGCCCTGGATGAGCAGCTGGCCGCCTGGCAGGCGGCCAGTACCGTTCCCGGCGCCGGCGAGGTAGTGACGGCCCGGGTCGCAGTAGACGGCAAGACGATCCGCGGCGCCGTCCAGGCCGACGGGCGGGCGGTGCACCTGCTCGCGGCGATGCACGGCGGCGGGGCGGTCCTGACCCAGCGCGAGGTGGGCCACAAAACCAACGAGATCACCCAGGTCAAGCCGCTGCTGGACCCGCTGGACCTGGCCGGTGCCGTTGTCACCCTCGACGCGATGCACTGCCAGCGCGAAACCGCCCGCTACCTGGTCCAGGACAAGGGTGCTGACTACATCTTCACCGCGGTCAAGGACAACCAGCCCCGCCTGTTCGATGACCTGGATGCCCTGCCCTGGCACACCGTCCCGGTCCAGCATGTGATGAAAGACCGCGGGCACGGCCGCGATGAGCTCCGCACCATCCAGGTCCTGCCGGCCCCAGCCGGCATCTTCCCGCACGCCGCCCAGGCATTCCTAATCGAGCGGCACGTCGCCGACCTGCGCGGCAACCCCAAGTCCGCGATCGCCGTGCTCGGCATCACCAGCATGACCCCCCAGCAAGCAACCCCCGCTATCGTCGCAGCCCATGTCCGCGGGCACTGGGGAATCTAGAAAACAAGCTGCATTATGTCCGTTCTCCAGGGACGGGTCTGGCTGTTGCATCATGTGGCGCTGACGCGACACGGGTGTCGTTTAGCTGCTGATCTCCTCGGGTGTGGTGCTCGTGGCTGGTAGATGTCCACACGAGATGCACGTGATAGGGGGGTCACGGGGTGCGAGCGTTCATGGTGAGGCTGCCGTCCGGGGTGCGGTACTGGACGGTGCTGGATGAGGATCTGGCTGTTGTGCCGGTCGCGGATTCGTTCTTGCGGCAGGTGCGGTTCGGCCGGGACGGCGCGGAATCGACAACGAAGGCGTATGCGGGAGGCATCGCGCTGTTCCTGCGGTGGTGCGCCCGGTCGGGCCGCAGCTGGGAGGCCGGCGCC
>DATIYI010000010.1:0-4225 GCA_035517695.1 Streptosporangiaceae bacterium | reverse complement strand
CCACCACCTCGCGCCCCTGCTCGGGAAACCTCCCGCGCACATGACCAGCAGCCAGATCAGCTACGACCTGCGGCGACTGCGCGTGCACGGACTGATCGAACGCATCCCCCACACCTTCCGCTACCACGTCACCGACACCGGGCTCCGCCCGGCCCGCTTCCTCACCCGTGCACGACCGCATCCTCCGCACCGGCATCGCCGACCTCACCAGCCCCGGCCCACCGCTGCCCTCCCGGCTAAGGACCGCCGACCGCGCCTACCAGGCCGCCATCGACGACCTCACCCGGCAAGCAGGCATCGCCGCCTAACCCAAAACTCAGCGAGCCGCCCAACACGACCCGTGATCAACAGACTTGACTCAATATTCGCGGCATTCGCCGCCCAAGCTCCCTAGGAGACAGCGATCCTGGTGAGCTGGCGAAGGAACGGCCGGATGGTCTCCGCGAGCTCGTGCGGGTGGTCGTGGTAGGCCATGTGGGTACCGGGCGTGTGCGTGACCTCGACCCCCAGGCGCTGGGCAACCCGCCCGGCCGCCTGCCCGTAGACGGCGTGCGTTTGCTCGCTTACCAGCACCATGACCGGGACGGCAATGGCCGCCAACGTCTCATCATCGGGCAGGAACCCCTCATAGCTCCCCAGCTCGACCCCGAAGAAGGTCTCGGCCGTTGCCCGCATGCGCTCCCGAAGTGCGGGCTGGAGCCGTTCCCAGTTGGCATCTCCAGCCACCCAACAGAAGAGCCGCTCCAGTGCCACCGGGGGCCCGCCGGCCTCCATGCCCTCTCGGACAACCGCTGTGACCGCCCCGCGCGCGCCCGGTTCGTCAAACAGCCGCACCAGCGCCGGCTCGTGCAGGATCGCGCCGCGGACGACCTCGGGATTGCGGATCAGCAGGCACAGGGCGAAGGTCGCGCCGGCGCTGCTGCCATAGACCGCGGCAGGCGCAAGACCAAGGGCGGTCAGCAACGCGGCCGCGTCGTCGGCCTGCTCCTCCGGGGAGGTCGTCGCCCAACCGGCCGGGCGGGGACTGCGCCCGTTTCCGCGCCGGTCATAGCAAATGACGGTGAACTCGTCGGCAAGCAGATCGGCCAGCGTCTTGAAGTTCCCGCCGTCGCCGGTAAAGCCCATGATGAGCAGCACAGGCGGCCCGCCGCCGCGCAGCTCGTAGTAGAGCTCAGTGCCATTGACCGTGAGCAGCGCCATCAGATCCTCCCCTCGAATGTGGTCAGCGCAACGCCGAGCGGCGCTGTCTCCCCAGCCCCGAGATCTGGCGAGATCCGGCACAGCCCCACTGACCGAGAATAGCCACGGATCTTTCGTCCTGACCGCCCAGGTCCTGGGAACGAGCAGGCCTCGCCGTGACCCAGCATGACCTGCTGCACCAACTTGGTCTACGGGTGTTCGCCCGCGGCCCGCCGAGACTGGCAGCGTGACAACTGCTGGGAGCCGACCTCTGCTCGCCATCTGATCCCAAGTGGGCGCCGCGAGCCGCTACCCCGGCAAGCCCAGGTGCTGGAGGAACCAGTCGCGGGCCGGCGCCGACCACTACCGCTGACAAGCAACCTCGCTCGAACGATAACGATCTCCGGCTGGAGTATTAGGTTCAGCCATGCAGCGGTGTTCGCCTGATCAGCAGCTTCGTAGGCCGCCCAGACAGCTGGCGATGCGTACGCTCGCAAGCCAGCTCTGATCCGTATACTCTCCGGCTTCTCGGCCTTGCGCATCCTCCGGGAACCGACGGGCCTCGGCGTGATGACCCGAAGGCCGTGATGGGACGCCTGGGCCGGACGGCTCCCGGCCGGGGATAGCGCGGCCCCGATGTTACGTTCCAACAGCCCGATCTCCGATGGATCTGCCCGGGCATCGTGCGCGCCACCGAGCGGCACCACAGCGGAAACCAGCGGTGAATCACGGTCACTCATGGGCGCGCCACATCGGCGTTGGCCTGCGGCGGGCCAGGTCAAGGCGGGCCTTGTCCAAGACCTTCTAAGCGATGGGTCGTCGGTCGGTGCGCGGTAGTCCGTCGGCGGTGCTATTCCCGGCTGCGGGCGGAGAGGTAGGCGCGTACCTGCTGGGCGCGTGGCTGGCCGATGTGGAGCCGGGCGCGGATAGCCCGGATCGAGGGCGTGCGCTTTGCGGCGAGATCGTCCGCGAATGCTTCGGCTGCCTGTATCTGGAGCGAGTCAGGGCGGGGTCCGTGCCAGGTCTCGGGTAGGCGGCCGGATACGTGGGGGACTTCGCGGATGATCATCATTAGGAGTTCGTACGAGCCGACGAGTGCGACCGCCGGCCAGGCTGCCACCACGGCTCCGACCGGCCCGTGGCCGAGGCCATGGGCGACGTTGGCGGCAAGGGTCGCGGCGATGCCGAGCCCGAGCAGCCAGCGTGCGAGAGCGGGGACCGCAACCCGGTGACGGGCGCAGTGCAGCAGGACCATGCTGGAGCTGCAGATCAGGCCGTCCACAGTCAGCGGCGCGAGACGGGCGGTGGGGCCGAACTCGCCGTGCGTGCGCACGAGCTCGTAGGCGTGTTGGTAGGAGATGATCGCCGCCACGATAGCGACTGCCACCACGGTGAGGGCTGTCGTGATCCTGATGAGCCGGTCAGCCATGGCGCAGTTCCTCGCGCGTGGCGACGAATGAGTTGCCACCGTCCGCGGCCAAGAGTTGCTCAGCGAGCGTCAAGGCCGTGATTGCCTCGTCGCGTGTCAAGAGCCTCGGCCACCAAGTGATCTGCCACAGATCGTCAAGGCAGACAGCGACGGTGGCTGGTGCGCCGTCGAACTCCATCGTGATCGAGTCTTCGCTGATCGTGCATGCCATGGTCGGACCTCCCAACTGCCCGAGGCCCGGCCCGCGACGAGCGGCGGGGGAGCGGGCCTCTCACACCCGTCTCACGGACTGGTGAGACGGCAATGGACTGAGGCGTCCGTGCTGGACGCCGGGGAGACTCCGACCTGCGATTTCGGATTGTGGCGCATTACCGGGACGGTTCCCATGGGTCTGGGGGTCAAGGGGTCGCGGGTTCATGTAAGGAACTCCGGTGCTTGATCAGCTCGGGGTTCCAGGGTTGCATGAGCATCCCCGGCTGGTCCGGTAGGTGGCGACGCGTTGGGTTCTGAGGGCGGCTGTGCCGAGCCTCGTGGATTTGATTGCCACTGCTGGCCTGGCCACGGATGACCCGCATGAGGGAAGTGGGCCAGCCCGGCAGGGTCTGGCCCGGTTGCGGCACATGAGTGGGAGCCGTTGGCTGGCTCTTGCGCCTTGGGACCGTGGCCGATTGGGAGGTTGCTGCCTGCTGCGCCGCCGGAGTTAGCGAGCCGGACGAACGCAAAGAGGTGATGATGAGGCAGCAGGAGGAGGACCAGCCGCCGTCCCGGCGGCTGGTCGGGATCGATCTGGGGATCGCGTCGCGGCATTCGGTGCGGGTGCTGGAGGCCGACGGCCGGCAGGTGTGCCGGTCCTCGTGCGTGCCCACTGTGGCGTCGCTGACGGCGGTGGAACAGGCCGCGCTGGCCGGCGCGCCAGCGGGCACACAGCTGGCGGTGATATTCGAGCCGACCGGGCCGGAGTGGCTGCCGATCGCGGTGTTCTTCGCCCGCCGCGGCCACGCGGTCTACCGTGTCTCGTCGGCCAATGCCGCTGATTTACGCCGGTTCCTGCGCCGGCACGCGAAATCGAACGGGATCGACGCGGAGACGCTGGCCCGGCTGCCTTTGGCTGACCCGCGCGGCCTGCAGCCGCTCGAGCTGCCGGGCTTGCACGCGGCGGCGCTGGACCGGCGGGTCCGGGCCTGTGACCGGCTGACCAGGGACGCCGCCACCCACAAGGTGCGGATCAAGGACCTGGTCCGGCAGCTGCTGCCGATGACCCCGCTAGCCGGTGACCTGGGCACCGCCGACCTGGCGATGCTGGAACGCTACGCCGACCCCCGCAAACTCGGAGCCACCGACGCCGCTGAGCTCACCCGGCTGATCGCCACCGCCTCGAACCAGCAGCAAGGCGAAGCACGGGCACGGGAACGGCAGGCCGCCGCGGCGGCAGCGCTTGAGCTGTACGGCGATCATCCGGCGGTGGCGTCCGATGAACTCGCCGCCGAGGTGACCACCGAGGTGCGGCTGCTGAAAGCCGTCCAGGCCGAGCTCGCCGCGCACGCCACGGCCCGGGAGAAGCGCTACAAGAAAGTGGACCCCGGCCAGCTCGCCCGCTCGCTGCCCGGGTTCGCGCAG
>DATIYI010000009.1:0-2942 GCA_035517695.1 Streptosporangiaceae bacterium | reverse complement strand
GCGCTGGCGATCCACCGCTCGCAGATCGCGTTCGCTCGCGGGCGCCTGGACAGGCGTCTTGATGATCTGGATGCCGGCTGCGGTGAAGACGGCGTCGAACGCGTCGGTGTATTTGGCATCCCGGTCCCTGATCAGGAACTTGAGACTGTGACTGTCGCTGCGCTCGCCGAAGTCCATGAGCGTGTTCCGGGCCTGCTGCACTGTCCAGGCGGCGGTCGGGTGAGCGGTGACGCCGGCCAGGTGCGCGCGGCGAGTGTGGTGCTCGATTACGAACAGCACATAGAGCCGGCGCAGGAAGACGGTGTCGATGTGGAAAAGTCGACCGCGGCGATCGTCTTGGCCTGCGCGGACAGGAACTGCTTCCAGCTGGCGGCCGCGCGCCGCGGCGCGGGGTCGATTCCGGCGGCCTTGAGGATCTCCCAGATGGTGGAGGGCGCGATTTTGTGCCCGAGGCCGGTGAGCTCGGCGCAGATCCGCCGGTAGCCCCAGGCCGGGTTGTCGCGGGCCATTTCCACCGCGAGCCGGCGGATCGCCGGGCCGGTACGCGGCCGTCCTGGTGCCCGGCGCGGATAGGTCCAGCGGCGCCTGACCAGATCGGCGTGCCAGCGCAGGAGAGTGCGCGGGGTGATGATCAGGGACAGCTGGCGGCGGCGCGCGGCGGACAGCCGCCGGGTGAGAGCGGCCAGGACGGCCCGGTCGGCCCACGACAGCCGCGGTGAGCTGACCTGGCGCTGCGAGACGGCGAGCTGGTGGCGGAGCACCAGGATCTCGGTGTTCTTGTCGTTGTCGGAGCGGGGCAGCAGGGCCAGCCAGCCGCACAGTCGGACGAAGATCAGATAAAGCAGGCGGAAGGTCACGAGAGCTGATCGTGCCGGAGTCGAGGTTGGCCCCGCTGCCGTTCGCCCCAGATGATGTGATGAGTCCGGACGCAGGAATTCCCAGGTCAGGTGCGGGTGACACCATTTCCGGCACCCATAGGGTCAGGAGTGCCGGCTCGCGCTGCGGTGACCGCCAGCGTCGTGTAGATGCTTGGTGAACCTGCCCCTGGGGCGGCGGCGCCAATACCCGTCGGCAGCTCTTCCAGCTTGGAAGACGGGAACTGGGCATGCCGCCGAAGGTAGGCACCGGGTCCAGCCATTCGTCGCGGGTGCAGGGCCGTTCCGAGCTGAATCGCCACTGCTGCGAGTCGCGGAAGGCGTCAGTCAGAAGCGGTTGTCGCCGTATCCGGGGTTAACATCGCCGGATGACCGGTGAGCTGCTTGTTCCAGCCGACTTTGCAGTACCTGACGGACTCGTAGCTGACAAGGGATTCCGGCTGCCCCGCTCGGGCCGAAGCACAATGAGGCAGACTACGCAGCCTGGACGGACAGCATCGACCACATCCGCGCGAAGCCGGGATTCATCGGCCGCAGCTGGCCGCATCCGATGTCCCTGGAAGACAATCTGCGTGACCTCGAACAGCACGCGCAAGATTTCGCCGAGCGCCGCGGGTTCACCTACACCGTGCTCGGCGCCAACTCTGATGAGGTTATCGGCTGCGTATACATCTACCCGCTTAAAAGCCAGGAGCCGGGCGGCGGCACCGAGGGCGTGCAGGGCGCGACCGTCCGGTCCTGGGCGCGTGCCAACCGCGCCCAGCTCGACCGCGTCGTCTACGACGCCGTCCTCGCATGGCTGGAACGCGACTGGCCGCTCCACTCGATCGAGTACGCTCCCCGCGCCTGACCTGCGACTCCGCTACATGGCTGAGAGGATCATCGCCTTGGGCAAGGGCGTAAGCCACGATCCGCGCGACCATGTCTTCTGCTCGCTCGCCTGAACAGCGTCGCCGTCAGCAAGCTTCACCCGCCAACGGTCAAGGCAGGACAGAACGATCTTTCGCGTGCAGCACAACCAGCCGCACTGGCGACCACATTGCCCGCCAGAACGGCGGCACTGCGTTTGCCGGCCCCGGATCATGGTGGGCCACCGAGAGGGACCCACCATGATCCGGGGCTTGGCAGGCCGGCGGATTCTGGGACCCCACGGGCGTTTGGGCATGATGGCAGGGGGTGCCGGGTCAATGGCCTGGCGACGGGCTGCGCCGGCCATGAAAGATGGTCAGGACCGCCATTTGATTGAGCAGCCCATGCTGGGCCGGTGCGGTTCGGGCACCGGCTGGCCGGCCAGAGTCAGCTCGATGGCCGCGCGGAGCAGCTCGCCGGTGAGCGGCTTGCCGTTACCGGGTGTGGACTGGTCGAACGCGCCGCGGTAGGCCAGCCGGCGTGCGCTGTCGTAAAGGAAGAAGTCCGGCGTGCAGGCGGCGTGGTAGGCGCGGCCGGCCTTCTGGTCGGCGTCGACCAGGTACGGGAAATTCCAGCCAGCACGCCGGGCCTGCCCGGCAAGCTCGTGCGGCCGGTCGTCGGGGTAGGCATCGGCGTCGTTGGTGCAGATGCCCACGACGGCCAGGTCAGGGTAATGCGACAGCAGCGTGCCCAGCGCGGTCTCGACGTGGCGGACGTAGGGGCAGTGGTTGCACAAGAAGGTGACCAGCAATGCAGGCGCGGCGGTGAAGTCGTCGCGGCCTGTCATTGTGCCGCTGGTGTCGGGGAGGGTGAAGTCGGGCGCCTGCGCGCCGAGCGGGACCATCGACGACGAGACAGCCATACCGGAACCTTACCCGCGTCCCGCGTGCGCTCCACCGCTCGGCCGGGTGGGCCGTCCCGAGGAGGTCGCAGCGGCTGTCAGCTAATTTAGCCGGGGCAGAAGGACCCGATATGCAAGCCTCGACCGGTGATCTACGATAAGCCGCCAGCCGACCAGAACGGCGGCTCGGCGCGCGTTCTCCCTGACTTTTTCCGTCACTCAGCGTAATGCTATTGATCGACGTAGCCCGAGGCCGACCTCGGAGCGGTCCAGTGTGAACGATCTGCTGGAGGTCACAGTCGGTCGCTGGCCGAGGT
>DATIYI010000008.1:0-2590 GCA_035517695.1 Streptosporangiaceae bacterium | reverse complement strand
GAGGCGATCCACGGACGCACCACGATACGGCGGCGGGCGGACACGACTCACAAGATCGTCGCGTTCAGGGAGACAGCGCCCCCCGGACGGGCAGCAGGCGCGCGGCATGGACGAGCCTGCACGGACATTATGCGGGTGGCGCGTCGCGGCTCGCGGCGTGGATCATCGATCTGGCCGCGGCCTCCGGCGCGTTCACCGTTGCGCTCGCAGTCGTCTCCTACGGCGTGAGCGTCATCACCGGCCAGTCGGTCAGCTACAGCAGGTCGAACTGGATCGTCGCGACGATATACGTGCTGTGGCTGTTCGTTTACCTCGCCTATCCCTGGTCGCTGAGCGGCAAGTCCCTCGGCATGGCCGTGCTCGGCATCCGCGTGGTCGCGAAGGACGGGACGCACGCGGGCTGGAAGCGGGCGGTCGTGCGCACGCTCGCCCTGCCGCTGAGCTTCATCTTGTTCCTCGGCTTGGTGCCGATACTGCTGCAGAAGCAAAACCGGGCCCTGCACGATTTCATCGCAGGCACAGCCGTGGTCTATGCCTGGGACGCACGTGCCGCCCGGATCCGCTTCCTCGCCCGTGAGGCCGACGCGCAAACCGCGCACTCGGCGCAAACGTGAGGACGCCGGGCGGCGCCGGCCGACACAGCCAGGCCGGACGGTCACATTTTGACGCGGCTGAAATCGATCGCGGGTGGCGGCGCGACCAGCGTCACCGGCTCGCCGTAGCCGGCGATGCTCATCGAGCCAATGCCACCAGGCCATCGATCCGCACCGGCAAGGCGGGACCCTGGAGCGCGATGTACAGCCTGCTGCCATCCTTGCGGTCGGACAACCCAACGGCCGGCGTGCCGTCAAACACCTGGACGCCCGGAATCTTGACCATCCCGGCCGACGCCGCCGACCCAAGTATGCCGCCGAAGAACTGCCGATGGACCCTGGGCTCAGCCTTGGGAAGTCCCGCTCGGCGATGCCGGGCCACACCGGCAGGACACACAGATCAAGTGCTCATACGTCACACAGACAGGTGAAGCGAACAGCCGTCTTGCCCGCTCAAAATTGTCCAGCTCGCGGTCACCGGGTCAATGGCGGCCTCTCCTGGCCGTCGCATGCGCTCCGCTACGCCGAACCATTGACCGGCGCCCACTCACAAAGGATCTTGGCGCCTGCGCGGAAAGCGGCAGAGTCGCTGAAGTGAAGTCGCCACACTGAGCGCTTGCGCCACCCATACCGCCGCGGTCGCCAGCGCGCACCTATTCGTGGCCAACGCGCATTACGTGTTCGACGGATTGAACTCGTGGGGCTGGGTGACGCTCATCCTCGGGGTGCTGCAGCTGTTCGCGGCGGCCGGGGTGCTGATGGGCAACCAGCTGGCGCGCTGGTTTGGCGTGGCGGTGGCCGGGCTCAGCGCGCTTGACCAGATGTTCTTCCTCGGCGCCTACCCGTTCTGGTCCCTGATGATCATCGCTGTTTACGTGGTCGCGCTGTACGCGCTGTGCGCCTACGGCAGCCGCGAGAACCTAGCCGCCTAGCCTGCCCCCGATCCGGCAGGCACGGCCACCGGCCCGGCGCTATCGCCGGGCCGGTGGCCGAGATTGACCCCGGCCTGGTGCGCGCCGGGTGGCTGAACGGCTGCGGGCAGCGGCCGCAGTGCAGACAAGCAGGCGCATAGACCTCCGCCTTCCTTACGGCCCGCGGCTGTCAGCTACCTCCTGCTGGCAGCGCCGTTCGGACTGCACCATCAGTCAGAACGCCGACTGGATGCCCATCGCCGCCCCCGTCGCCACGAAGTCCAGCCTGCACGACTCGGCGCTGGCAGCCGAGCAGCAGCTCACTGGGCGATACCCGGCGCCGCATGGCTGCCCTTTCCCGCTGACCACGGAGATCCCCCGGGGCGCCGCCCGGCCCGGCAGGGTGGCGATCCAGCGAGGCTGTTTACGGCCCGCAACCTGACGTGAGTTCCATCCAGAAAGGGTGGCGACCGCGCGGGCCTGTGGCTGACAGGCTGAGGCCATGCAGCGGCCGGCTGACGGCCGAGATGCATTCATGACCGGCTGGCGCATCATGCCAGCGAAACGAGGAGGTCGGCATGTCCGGATCCGGCGGCACATTCGTGCTGGTGGCAACGTATCCAGATGAGGCAACAGCACGGGAGGACTACCAGGTCGTCAAGGACGCGCACGCCGCGGGCCTGGTCGGTTCCTACGACGCGGCTGTCGTCACCAAGGACGCCAGCGGCAAGGTGCACGAGAACAAGGACGAGACGGCCACCCGCCATGGTGCCTGGTGGGGCGTTGCCGCGGGGGCGGCGCTCGGGGTCATCTTCCCCCCGTCGGTCCTCGGCGCGGCCGCGGTTGGCGGTGCGGTCGGCGGCGTCAGCGGGCACCTGGCCAGGGGGATGTCGCGCTCAGAGGCGAAAGAGCTCGGCGACTTCATCGACCCGGGCCAGGCCGGGCTCGTCATCGTCGGGGAGAGCAAGGTCGAAGACGCGATCAAGCACGCCGTGACCAGGGCGGAGAAGCAGACCGCCAGAGAGCTTGACGTGGACCCGAAAGACGTCGACAAGGCTTTGCAAGAAACGGTCAAGGAGATGTAAC
>DATIYI010000007.1:0-2618 GCA_035517695.1 Streptosporangiaceae bacterium | reverse complement strand
CACGTCCTGATCACGCGCAAAAGCGCCCTGGGCACCGGACCGGTCTCCGCCAGCTACCTGGCCGACTACCTCGGCAGGCACCAGCGCGGCATCTCCCTCGAGCACATCCGGCGCGACCGCATCCTGGCCGAAGCCCTGGCCGCCGGCGCCGACCCGCTCCACCTTGCCCTGGTCTTCAACATCGACCACACCAACGCAATGGCCTACGCCGGCGCCGCCCGCAACCTTCTCAGCGATCCAGGGGACCAGGAAGCGCATCCCGGTGGCTGACACGAAACCCGCGCCCAGCGGGACCCGGTTCTCGTGTTGTTGACGGCACGTCCATCTGGGCACCGGGTCATGATCAACGGCAATGCTGTTTGTCAGCCGCTCTCCTGTGGGCTCCGATCCCGGTCGCCGCGGAACCGCGGTCCAGGTAGAGGGCCACATCGAAGCGAGCACGAGCGGCCGGTGGCCATCACAGGGGGTAACCAGGCTTTCCCTGGCGGCTGCGCAACCGTGCGCTGCCCGAACGATCTTGTGTGGATTCGGACCCGGCCGGCCGAGGACTTGCTCAGGTCGGGCCCGCCGGGCCGGGCTGGCGAAGGCTGGTGTCGAGTAGCCGCAAGGCCACCCGGCGGAGGAGGCCGCTGAAGGGGCCGATGACCATCCAGTAGCGCCGGAAGCGCCGCAGGCTTGCGGGATCGGTCAAAGCGACTCGGGTTTCCATGGTGAGGATCGACGATGTGGTCCCGCGAGGATCTGCCCGGAGGCTGAGGGCGATCTTGGCGTAGCCGGGCTTGTCATAGGCCGCGAACGCGGCCGGTGCGGCCGCCGGGCCGGCTGCGCCGCTAGCCGCCTTCCAGGGACGGCTGATCTGGCCAAGGACGATCTCGCTGGGGTCTTCGCCGAGCAGGTCCCAGCCGCAGCGGGTCATGTCTTCGACCCGGAACGTGGCGGCGGGCAGGCGGTCCCCGCCATCACGGCGCCCGGTCAGGCGGCGGGCGGCACGCTGGGGCAGTGCCCACGAGTCCACCAGCACCCTGATGGCGGGGTGCCCGAATAGGTCAAGGTTGCGGGCCGCCCGCAGGCACACCTCGGGCGGGACACCGAACACCTGCGCGTGCACGATGGCGAAGTCGTAGCGCGGCAGTAACTGATCGATCAGCAACGGCGGCTGCGGCGCTGCTCCGGCGGCGGGGACGGCGGGGACCTCGGGTTGCTGCGCCGGGAGCGCGTCACGGGCGGGCATCGTGGTGTCCGTCAGCTGTCCGTGCCGATCCGTCGGCACCCCGGGTGCCGAGCGCGGGGTCGCCGGCGATGCCGCGGGCCCAGGCTTCGATCTGCGCCCAGTCGCGGAAATCGCCCTCGGGCATAATGGCGCGGGCGGCCGGCAGCTTCCGCAGCACCCGCTCGCGCCGCCCGAGCCTGCCCGGATCCAGCGCCCCGAAGAAGACGCGATGCCCGCGGGGATGAATGGCCTCGGTGAACTCGGCGAGCTCCTTAGGCTCTGCCGCGACGGTCAGGTCCCGTCCCCGGGCGTCAGTGGGCTCGGTGCCCAGCGGGCCGCTGCTGAACAGCCACACCGGATGGCCGGCCAGGCCAGCGCGGTTGCGCCGGACAAACTCTGTCGCCTCCTTCTGCCAGTGCCCCATGTACACAGCGCTGCCGACCACGAAGGCGTCATAGCCTGTCAGGTCGCCTGCCGCCGTCACCGGGAGCGCCTGCGCCTGCTGTCCTGCGGCCGAGATCGTCTGCGCGACGCGCTCGGCGATCTGCCGGGTGGCACCATGCCTGCTGGCGTATACGACAAGGACCGGCATCTCGATCACCTCGTCATCGAGCACCCATTGCTTCCACTGTCACACCGGGGGGCGAGGAGGTCAGAGTCGAAGGTCCCGCCGGGCTCGCCAACTGCGCGCCGGGCGGATGGACGCCTGCTCATGGCCGCTGCCAGGTCCAGATGGCCGCCACGAACCCGCGTTGATCGGGACGCCCATCTCCCCAACGGCCTCAAGTTCGCGATGAGAAACCTTCAGTTGCGCTGAACTCGCCGGGGAACGGGTGATACAGCGGGTTATCACCCTGTCCGCCTGCCAGCCTGCCCGCCTGCGGCAGCTTCTGCGCGCGACGGTGCTCGCGCCGAGCACTTCCCTTACTCGGTGCGAGGGCTGACCGCCGCGGATCATAACAAAGCCGTACCGCCGGAAGAAGCGCCGCCGCTGTGGCAGCAGCGGGCTCGAACGCGTGCCGCTCCGGATCGCAGGCGACTCCCCTGGCTGTTTTCTGCGATTGGCGACGGGACAACCACTCACATGGCCGCCAAGTTGATCACTTGACCGCCTTGTGCAACCGTTCGTAGGACGCGCGGCGCTGTTCACTCCCATCGTCGCCACGGCTGGATAACCTAGCGCCATGTGTGGTTCGTGGCTCGTGCGGTGAATAGCAGTGAGCTGGTGGCGACGCTCGGCGGGCGCCCCGCATCCGGGGCAGTTGATTTTGGGTGCGGCTCCTCTGAAGTGACACGCCTGTCGCCGCCGCGAGGCGCTGGCTGAAGCTCGTTATCCCTGGTACGGCGTGGTTCCGCTACTGCGGGCGGATCCTGCGGTGTCGTGGTCTGTAGGTAGAATACCTACAGA
>DATIYI010000006.1:0-11266 GCA_035517695.1 Streptosporangiaceae bacterium | reverse complement strand
CGCCGCGCCGATCAGCCGGACCTTCACCTCAAAGCTCTCATCAGTCACCCGGTACGCATACCACCAACTGGAAAATATGTCCACCCGGCCGAATAAGCCCAGCTCACATCACATCAGAACCTACTTTGACCACCGCCCTGGTCGCCGAACGAGATCGCGGCGAAGCCTTCCCGCTCGCAAAACCTGCGAACACCGGGGCTTGCCTGGAAGGTATACAGGCGGATGGTGCCCGAGCCGCCGGCGCGCTGAACCGATCAGCTGCCGCCCAATCCCCCGCCCGGTGTGTGCCGGGGCGACGTACAGCTGGTCGATCCAGCCCGTCGTCTGATCACGGGAGATAGCATCATCGCTACGATATTTCCGCCGCTGGCCTGCGCGATGTGGACGCCGCCGGAGGGCAGCAGCGAGGTGGCAATCCAGTTCCGGACGTCATCCTCGCCGTGCGCCAGCGGCGCCAACGCGACGTCGGTGCGCCAGGTACACATCGGCCGGGGCCGCTGCGTCCGCAGCACTGGCCGGGCGCAGCAGCCACGACGACGGTAGTTGCCTGGCCGCCAACAGTGGTATCCGCTCACCCGTGCCACACTTGTGTCTGTTTTCATCTCGTTTCCGGGTGCTCACCCACCGTGGCGAACTCGCCCAGCGCAGGGCACGAGCCGCACCGAACCGCGGCTTCCGTGCCGGACTGCCGCGGGCGGAGACGGGTGTCCCGGATGGGGCACCCCAGGGAGAACCTTCACCGGGCGGGGTATAAGGGACGCTCCTGAGCGGGCCTGGCCTCCCATCTGCGGGGTTCCCGTAGAGAGTGCCCCCTACGCGACGGTCTCGGAGATAGATGAGTGATTTCATGTCGAGAAGCTCTGACCGGCTCCGCTCACCGGGTGAAGGGCCACGACAGGCGCGGCCCAAGACACAGGAGACCACCATGCCGAAGTACCTGCTCCTCAAGCATTACCGCGGCGGCCCGGTGCCGCACCGTCCCGTGCCCCCGATGGACCAGTGGGCCCCCGAGGACGTGGAGGCGCACATGGCCTTCCTCAAGCACGTCAGCGAGCTGCTCGAGGAGAACGGCGAGTACGTTGACGCGCAGGCGGTCACGCCGGCGCGCACCTGGGTGCGCTACGGCGGCCCGGACGCCGCGCCCGTCACCACCGACGGCCCGCTGCCCGAGACCAGCGATCTCGTGGCGGGCTGGTACATGATCGACGTCGAGTCGCACGAGCGCGCGGTCGAGCTCGCGGCCTACGTCTCCTCCGAGCCCGGCCCGGGCGGGCAGCCGCTGTACGAGTGGATCGACGTCCGGGAGGTCATGTCCGGGGCGCCTTCGGACGACTGACCCGGCGTGATCGACGAACCGACGCGACGGCTGGACGAGGGCGCGCTGCGCGCCCTCGTCCCGCGGGTGCTCGCGGGCCTAGTCCGGCGGGGCGAGGACTTCGATGCCGCCGAGGACGCGCTGCAGGAGGCGCTGCTGGAGGCGCTGCGGGTGTGGCCCGAGCACCCGCCGCGCGACCCGCGCGCGTGGCTGACCACGGTCGCGACCCGGCGGCTCGTCGACGCCCACCGCAGCGAGGCCGCCGGTCACCGCCGCGCGGAGGCGACGTACGCCGAGCCGCGGCCCGCCGCCACCGAGGAGGGCGACGACACCCTCTTCCTGCTGTTCTGCTGCTGCCACCCCGACCTCACGCCCGCCTCCCAGGTGGCGCTGGCCCTGCGCGCCGTCGGCGGCCTCACCACCCGCGAGATCGCCGACGCCTTCTACGTGCCCGAGGCGACCATGGCGCAGCGGATCAGCCGGGCCAAGCGCGCCCTGCAGGGGCGCCGTCTGGACCAGCCCGGCGACCTCGCCGTCGTGCTGCGCGTGCTCTACCTCGTCTACACGGCCGGCCACGCGGGCCGGGTCGACCTGGCCGGCGAGGCGATCCGGCTCGCCCGCCAACTCACCCTCGCCACCGACGAACCGGAGGCGCGCGGGCTGCTCGCGCTGATGCTCCTCAACCACGCCCGCCTCCCGGCGCGACTCGACCCCGAGGGCCGGATCGTCACGCTCGACCGGCAGGACCGCGGCCTGTGGGACACCCGCGAGATCGCCGACGGCGTGCGCGTCCTGCAGTCGGCGCTGGCCGCTGCGCGCCCCGGCCGCTACCAGGTCGAGGCCGCCGTCGCCGCCCTGCACGACGACGCGGCAAGCGCCGAGGAGACCGACTGGCCGCAGATCCTCGCCTGGTACGACGACCTCGTCGCCCTCACCGACGACCCGGTGCGCCAGGACCCCGCCGCGGTGCTCGGGCGCGCGGTCGCGGTCGGCCACGTCCTCGGCGCCGCCGCCGGGCTGCGCGAGACCGACCGGCTGCGCGAGGTGCTCGGCAAGCGGCACCGCTGGCACGCCGTCCGCGGCCACCTGCACGAGCTCAGCGGCGACCTCCCTGCCGCCGCCACGGCGTACGCCGAGGCCGCCCGCCGGGCCACGAACGTCGCCGAGCGCGACCACCTGGTCCGCCAGGCCGCCCGCGCGCGGGCCGCCGAGCCATATTAGTAACAGTTGTCTCACCGAGCGTCCTCCATAGGCTCGCGTACCCAGCTATGACCCGATTGAGCCGGTCAACTCATCGCAGGTCCCTTCAGACCAATAGCGCCGTCCTGTAACGCCTGATGAGAGTGCGTTGCGTCCACGCATGCTTATGCGCTGACCGGGCGCCGGGAAGCCTGCTGTCTATGGCCTGTCTGGTTAGCGAACCCGGGCCCGCAGGAACTTCCCGATTTGCCCGGTGGCATCGGCTGCCTCGGGGGTGCCGAGCATGACCTGGTAGACGTGGGGCAGGCCCTCGCCGATCTCCAGGATGACGCCGACCCAGCTTCGGCTGGGTGGAGCTCTTCCATCTCCTCCTCTAGCAGCTAGCCCCCTCAGGACCGCGCATGCGCGTTGGCCACGCACGGTCTGCTGGCTGGGCGGCGCGGGCCGGTTCTCCTCTGCGCGCAACGCGGTGCGGTTCACCGGCCTGGACATCACCGTGCACTCCAGCGACGGCAAGCGCTCACCCGGGCACCTGTCGCGCCCTTATCCGGCCAGTTATGCGAGCATCTTCCGGGAGGAGACCCGGCCCTGCGGCACTCGGTTTTCTGCTGCCCTTCAGCCGCCGGCATTCGCTTCCCGGGCACCCTGTCCCGCCAGGGGCTTCCGCCCCTCTCACGATCGGCCTATCGCCGCGCCTGCACACCCGTGCCTGCACGGCGGACCCTGGCGAGGTTTACACGTTCCGCACGCATGAGACCCAGACCGGCCGGGCTCTCTCTTTACCCAGGGGACAGCGGTGCTCACCGGCCGTCGCGACATTCGCGGCCGTCGCGATTTACGGGACACGGTTCCGGAAGCCGCCATCGTTCATTCGCGGATTTGTGGTTCTGACGTGGAGACAAGTCATCGCCGCCAGCAGGTCGCGGCCCAGTTCGTTCCGCGGATGTTCCGTTCCGGATCATGGTTTGGTCTCACCTGGTTCTGGCGCAACGACGGCCGCCGCGCCTTACCTCGGGTAATCGTGATCCGCGCATGGGTTCATCGGTCGTGGCCAGGGATCGGCTCAGCTAGCGCCGCCCGCGAGGCAGGCGCCGGAAAGGGGTCGGCAAAGTACTGGTTCTCGTGCGTGACCAGATCGCCGGTGAGCTCCATGACGCTCTTTGAGTAGGTGGGCACGCTGTCATAGGTGATCACGCACTCGCTCACCCACAGACGCCGCCGCCCCCGGATCCGCAGGACAGTGAAGTGGCGTTCAGCCGGGTGCCCGCCGGCGCTGGGCCTGGATCTTCGACCGACCCCGGAAGCGCTCCCCAGGACCGCGGGTAGTCCAGGATCGCATCTTCGGCGTAGATCGCGTGCTCGGTGTCGATGTCCAAAGCGCTTCATCTGGGCTTCTGGACTTTTTCGTTCCCTTTCGCCGCTGTCGTCACCTATGGCATCCACTGGCTGGCCGCTGAGCACGTGCGCAGCGGTACGGCCCTCGGGTACGCCTCGTCGGCGTCCTCACCGCCGGGTTCGCGCAGCTCACGGCGCGGACGGTCACCGGCCTGATCCATGGCACGTTCTTGCCGCGGGCTCCTGCGGCCGATCAAGCCGCCGGTTGACCGGCTCTACGGCGCGTTCGCGCCCAGAGGGCCGCGCTCGCCGGTTCATCGAGGATCTCGACCGCCGGGCAGAGGCCATCGCCGACGCTGGAGGCTTGGCGTGACCGCCCCCAATCGGCGCGCTGGCGGCCGGCCTGGATGTTGCAAGCCAAGGCAGTAGCTGATCGCACGACGACGGCCGAGGAGGTCCCGGCCCAGCCTGCCGCCGGCATCGCCGCCCGGCCGTCACGAGCAGCACCAAACTCGGTCGCCATTGGGCGGCTCAGTGACCGGCGGTTCGGCCGCCGTCGATGTGCAGGATCTCTCCGGTGACGTACGGCGCTGACTCCAGGTACAGGATGCTCTCCACGACGTCACTGACCTGGCCCACACGCCCGAGCGGGGGCAGTTTCCCCGCGAGCGCCTCGGGCGTGTAGGACTCGGCCGAGTGCAGCGGGGTCTGGATAATGCCTGGCGCGACGGCGTTGACGCGGATGCCGCGGGACGCGTACTCGACGGCCAGCGACCTGGTGACCGCGGCCAGGCCGCCCTTCGTCAGCGCGGCCAGCGCGGTTGGCTCCACGGAGTCCGCGTTGTCCGCGACGCTGGCGCTGATGTTGACGACATGGCCGCCGTGCTGCTTCAGCATCTGGCCGATGGCGCGCTGGGTCAGCCAGAAGAATCCGGCCAGGTTGACGCCGGTGACCAGCGCGTAGTCCTCGGCGGTGTAGTCGGTGAATGGCTTGGAGACGAAGACGCCGGCGTTGTTGACCAGGGTGTCGATGCGCCCGAAGCGATCAATTGCCCGGCTAATGATCTGGTCGGCGGTGGCCTGCTCGGAGATGTCGCCCTCGACCGTGAGGACGTCCGGGTCCTTCGACGGCTTGATATGGAGAGAATTCGCCACGACCGCCCAGTGTCGCTGCCGGTATCCGTCGACGAGGCCGGCGCCGATTCCCTGCGACCCGCCCGTGACAACTGCTACCTTCTGACCGGTTTCGCTCATGCCTTCTCCGTTCTCATGTGTTCGTGCTCATGTGCTTGTGGTCGCGGGATCGCTCGGGTCCGGCATGAGCGGCGTGAGCTCCGTCGTCATCCACGGGTCGAGCGGCAGGGACTTCACGATGGCTTCCATCTCCGCGCGGTCCCTGGCTCGGTAGACGCCGAGAGCGCGTCCCTGACCGGGCAGTATCCACAGCCGCTCGAGGTTTCCCTGGCCAGCCAGTTCGTGTGCGCGTGCGGCCTCGCCCGCCTCGGCGTCTTCGATGGCCTGGCGGGGCGTGGCATCGGGGATCGTGATCGTGAAGGTGGTCAGGAACTCGGCGCCTGCCTGGCTTGGCCTGTGCCTGGGCCTGGGTCGTTGGGGCGCGGCGCGAGTGGCGTCACCCGATCGGTGCGCCATATCTTTCAGTGGCATCGAAGCCAGGGTCCGCTGGAGCCGGTCGGCGGCAACAGGCCGAGAGTGCGCCATTCGCCCGCCTGCTGCGCCGACCGGCTGAGCCAGCCGCGCAGCATGACTTCAAAGCCGTCCGGATCCTTGATCAGCGTCACGGGCGCGCGCAGCGCGGCGATCTTGCATCCGGAACATGAGTTGAGTTCGTGACCAGATACTCCATTGGCGACCCTCCGTCGCTGAGCCAATCCCATGCTTGGTTCGCCCACCCGGCAAGCCCGCAGGCTCCAGGGCCGCTACCCGACCGCGATCCGAGCCCACCGGCTCAGGTCACAGGCCGGAGCTTAGCTCGGCAACGATTTCCGCCGCTGACTGTGGCTGCCTCGCGAGCGCAACGCCCTGTCCGGCCCACATCGACAGCGCTTCGATCTCACCGGTCGTGCCGGCCATCGGTGGCGCTGGCTCGTAACGAACGATTGATTCGCCGGAGGCGAAGTGCGCGATCACATCGCCGTCTCCTGGCCGCTGCCCGGGTGGGGGGCGGCCCGCGGCCTCCCACGCCCTGGCCGTTGAGTTGCGGAGCGCCCGGTGGGGAGAATCCGGCCACCCGACCTCGTACAGGTTGGCGTACCAGTGCGGATCGGTCTCGGCCGCGGCTATCAGCCAGCGCCGGTAGTCCTCGTGGATCGGCATCTCCTCGGCCAGCAGGAACCGCGTACCCAGCCACGCGGCTTGGGCACCCAAGGCGAGCACCGCCGCGACTCCGCGAGCGTCACCGATCCCGCCAGCCGCAATCACCGGCACCGGCGCCACCGCGTCCACCACGGCGGGCACCAACGGTAGTGTCGCGACTGTACTCCACACGTGCCCGCCGGCCTCCCAGCCCTGCGCGACGACCCGTCCACGCCGGACGCGACTGCCCGCCGTGCCTCCTCGGCACTGCCGACCGTGTGCATAACGACTCCCCCGGCGTCGTGCACCCGCTCGATGTAGTCGCCGGGATCCCCCCACATAAACGAGGCGATCCGCAAGCCGGCCTCGAGGGCCTGGTCGAGGCGACGGTGATGATCTTCGGTGAGAACGAAGTTGCCGCCAAACGGCCGCGCGGTCAGCGCCGCCGTCTCACGAACGACGGCTCCGGCGTCAGCGGACCACGTGAGCGTCACCATGCCGAGCGCGCCGGCATTCGAGACCGCCGCGGCCAGTCGGGGAACCGCAGCCATGGGCGCCTGGACGATCGGCCGCTCAATTCCCAGCAACTCACACACAGCAGTGCTCATGAGCCACGCTGTACCCGCGCAGCCAGCTGGCGACACGAGCCAGGATCGGATCAACCCCCGCGTTATCCGCAATTACCGGCGCCGCACGGAGAGAGTCCGGGAGCCCTGGTAGCCCATGGCCCGGCGAGCCAGCGGGTCCGCGGGGGCGCCAGCAACCGCTGTCCTATGGCTCGTAAGAGGTCGGCGCTGACTGCGGCGAACGCCGGTCCCATCCGTGAAACTTCGAGTAGTCGCCGGCGTCCCAGGCCTCGCGCAGTCCCGGGGTGCTCAGGTCCCAGTCCGGGCGGATCTCGGCGGTGGCCGCGCGAAGGTCGCGCCACAGGTCGTAGAACGACGGGCGGCCCCAGAACCAGTAGCCGTTGTAGACGCTGTGGATGACCAGTCCCGGCTTGAGCACGAGGGTGTGCGGGATCATCGGGTCGTGCTCGGGATCGGTGTACTCCTGGATGTCCAGCTCGCCGAATGGGAACGTCCGCAAATGCCGCGATGAGGTGCGCCGAACATCGAGCGCCTGCAGCGGGCTCGGCTGCCAGGAGTGCGAGCCCTGCGCCCAGGTCGCGGCATCGCCGACGCTCATGACGCGCGCAGGCCGGAGCGGTCCGCAGCGGTGGAGGAGTCAGCGAACGGGCTGCGGTCCGCCGCCGCCGCGGGATTTCAGGTGATCGCCATCCCGCACCCGAAATACCCGCCCGCCCCGGACGCGCTCAGCGCAGCCGCGCTCGTGCTCACGGGGCTGGCTGAGCTGACCCCGGACGCCGTCGCCGCGCCGACTGGCTAGCTGCCTACCGCCGAGGCGGCCTGCCCGAGCTGGGGTTCGTCCGGCTTGGTGCCTGGTCGCCTGACTCGGGGCTGACGGTAGAGTGCCGCTTTGTCCAGCGCCCCGGCACGAAATCAACCCTGACCTCCCGCGGAGTAGATCGCACGATCATGGGGTTGCAGGTGACGTGATCGGCGGGATGCCGCTAGCTTTCCCGCGCCGTCGCTGGCATCCCAGTTGTTACCAGGGCAGTCGAGGTATGGCCGCGTCGCCCCCTGCGCGAAGGCCGTGGCATCGGCGAACGGCAGCCACTGAACACTGCGCGAGGCCGTACCGTGAAATGAAGGTCCGCCGGCTGCCAGACGATCTGCCAGATGAATCTCCCCTCCGCAGCGCATCTGGCTCGGCAGCGCAGCACGTCGGTGTACCGCAGAACGGCAGCTCAGGCGTCCCAGACCCGATCCTGCGGCGCAGATCGGAAGCAACGGACCTCCGCATGGCGTGCGCTGATGAACATGGCCGAAGCCATCCGACGGTACGCCGATCTTGCATTGGCACGGAGCGAGGCGTTGCTGGCGTTCACGCCTGCGGCGTCAGGTGCTGCCAGTCCGCTCAGCAGGTTCGTCAGCCGTTGGGCGCAGCTGCCTCCCGGCCGCCGATTGCGCGCCCAGCCTGATCGGCGAGGGTCACCGCGACCAGACGAACCTGCAGCGACGGTTTCGAGCCCGGCTTCGCCTGCAGCATGAACCGCCCAAAGAACCGGCGGTTGTCGTACACCCGAAGCTCTATCTCATCGCCAGGCAGTCCCCATCGTTCGACCGGCCAGCGATAGTGACCCATCATCACGGTGCCGTCTGTTTCCAGCCGTGGCGGATGGCCAAGGAGGGATCCGTACTCGAAGCGGCAGCCCTTCAGGTCCAGCAGCTCGGCGAGCTGGGCCCGCATGTGATCGACGATCTCGGCTGGTGACATGCCTGACTTGGCCAGCTCAGCGGTCTCGTGGATCTGCGCCAGGTAACCGGCGTCAGTAATGGCGATCACCTTCAGGTGCCGAGCGTAGGCGGCCAGCTGGGAGACCGCCAGGCCAACCAGGAGCAGCAGGACCGCGGTCGTGATATCCGCTGAACTGCGGATCGTAAACCGCTCGTAGGGAACGGTGAAGAAGAAATCGAACCACGCGGCGGCCGACAGCGCGGCGAGCGCCCCTGCGACGCGGTTCCCGATCGCAGCCACGGCAACCACTGCAACCACAAGGACGAGGGCCACGTTCGTGTTCGACCAACTCGCCCGGAACGGCAGGAGAACCGCCGCAACTGCGAGCGGTGCCACCAGAGCGGCCGTGATCGCAACGCTGTTCAGGTAACGAGCCATGTGTGGCACCTCGCTCATGACTTGTGTCTATCAGCCGGTCTTTCCAGCGAACCCGCGGCCAACCTTTGCTGCTGGCAGGCGATCGTCGTGGAAACCGCTTTTGTTGCCGCAGCCGTAGTTGCTTCTTATGCTTGGCGGATGCGGCGGAGGGGCTCGCCGTTGCGTGCGGTCCTCGCCAACGGTCTGCTCAGGCTTTGCTAGCAGACGGCGGTCTGCAACTGAGCGGTAAGTCACTTAATTCGGTTCCGGCTCCCGCCACGATGCAGCCCGACTCGGCAGCATGTGACGGCCGGAGGTCTCGCGTGGCACCGGTAGCCCGGGTTTGCGGCTGCGCTAATCCCGGGAGGACAGTGCTAGCCGAGAGCATCGGGATCCCGTGGCGCGGATCCACGGAAGGAGCGCCGATGTCCGCCGTTCAGCCGTTTCGCCGGGTCCTTGTCGGATGGGATGCCTCGAGGGACGCCACAGTCGCGATGCGCGCGGCAGCTGCTATCGCCGGAGATGACCGGGGGCATGTGGTCGCGCTGGCGGTGCTGCCGCCCGGTGGGCACGCCGAGGCAGCGGTTGAGCGATCTGCGGACAGGGACGCGGTGCGTGACCGGGTCCGCTGGCGTTTTGAGGAATTGTGCCTGGAGCTTGCCGGTCCTGGAAGCGCTCGGATGAGCCTGCAGTTTGGTGCGGACAGGCACGTGGCCCGAACCTTGTGCGGCTACGCGGCTGAGCACGGGTTCGACCTGCTGGTGGTCGGCCGTCGCGGCAACGGAGGCGTGGCCCCCGGTAAGCTCGGCCACGTCGCGGACGCGACGGCGCGTGCGCGCACCGTGCCGGTCCTGCTCATGTCAGCGCTGTGACGCGCCGCGGCGGACCGCGCCTCCTGCTGCTGGTGCGGCACGCCAAGTCAGCCTGGCCGGACGTGCCGGACCTCGAGCGGCCGCTCGGCCCGCGCGGCCGCCGGCAGGCGCCCCTGGTGGGCGCGTGGCTGCGGGCTCGCGGTTACCGGCCTGATCTGGTTCTGTGCTCCACGGCCGAGCGGGCCCGGCAGACCTGGCAGCTCATGACCGGAGAGCTGGACATATCCCCGCAGGTCGCATTTGATGAGCGAATTTACGGCGCCGCCGGGCCGGCCCTGCTTGGCCTCGTGCGCCACACGCCGCAGGGGGTAAGAACGCTGTTGCTTGTCGGTCACGATCCTGGTGTACCGGACCTGGCGGGCACGCTGGCCCGTGAAAACGCGGACGCCCACGCCGCCGACGCGCTGCAGCGGATGCAGGCAAGGTTTCCTACTGGCGCGGTCGCGGTCCTGGCCGCACCGGGCGCCTGGCGGGATCTTGATCCCGGCGGCGCCCGGCTGACCGACTTCGTGGTGCCCCGCGACCTGGAACGATAGTTAAGTCCGGTCGGCCGCAAGCCCTCGATCACGGCGTCCCGTGACCCGGGCGTGCCCGCCGAGGCGCGAAGGGCACAGGTCAGGAATGTCGGCAGTGCGGCGGTGGCAGGTCCTGACCGTGCCGTAGAACCCGGCATGTCAGGCCGCCGGGGCGGTTTAAGAGGGGAAACGTCACCTAAAGGGCGGGCCTCATCACCCAAGTTCACTTTATCCCGCGCCTGGCACCGCACGTAGGCCGCAGCCTCAACGCCGCGGCCCACCCCGCGGAGCCGTTCAGGACAAGTTCACAACCCCGGGCACGCGGGGGCGACTACCGGACCCGGTCCATCCCGGGCCAGGCCAGGCTGCTCATGAGACCGGTGCGACGGCGGCAGCGACCACGACGGGCACCGTGCCGGTCGTCCGCAAGCCGTATCCGGACCGCGTCGCCCTGCTGGCGGCCGTGGCACCGCTGGTCGCCGGGCTGGCCGTCGTGCTGGTCCTCGGGCTGTGGATTCCGGGCAGCCTGAACACGGTCATCCGGCACGCGATCGCGGTGATCTCGTGACGGCCGTGCAAGCCGACGCCCGAGGCATCCTTGACGAGATTGCCCTGGTCGCGCGGAAAGCGGCGATCCGTGACGACGGCGACGTCATCACGGCCCAGATCCCCGGGCCAGACCTAGAAGCCGTCGTTCACCTGCTCGCCGCTGCCCCGGGGGCCCGGCTGGCCCATATGTTCGTCTCCGACGGCCAGCCCGGCGGCGAAGGTGAGCCGGTGATCTTGCGCCTGGTATGGGCCGTGGACGGTCAGCAGCGTTACCTGCTGACCGAGTCGGCCGTCGAGGCTGAGACGTACCCGCCGCTGTCGGACATCGCCCCGGCCGCGTTCCACGAGGAATGCGAGATCTACGAGCAGTTCGGGATCCGCCCGGCCACCGGCCGGCCGCTCAACCGGGTGGTGCTGCCGCCACACGCGGGCCCGGATTTCCCCCGCCTCGG
>DATIYI010000005.1:0-15942 GCA_035517695.1 Streptosporangiaceae bacterium | reverse complement strand
CCCGCGGCCGGCGGTGGAGAACGACGCCTTGAGCCAGCACGGCAACTCCACGCGGCGAGCCTGGTCGGTGGCGGCCAGAACCGACCACGCTGGCTGCGGCAGGCCGAGCGCATCAAACAGCCGACAGCAGGCAACCTTGCCCTGGATTTGGTCGAACGCTTCGATGTCCGCCACCGCCAGCGGCGTATCAGCGGGCAGAAGGTGACGGCCGGCGGCGAACAGCCAGGCCTGTTCGTGCGTGGGCAGGAGCGCGTCGTACCGGCCATCGCGCAGCGCTGCCGCCACGGTATCGAGATACCCCTTCGGGTCATCGGCGCTGCGTGGCACGCGAACCGTGCGGCCGCACCAGCGGCTAAACCGCGCAATCGCCAGGCTGTTGCTCGATGCGACGTCGGCGTCTATCCCTGATGGCCCGAGCACCGACAGGTGCTCGCGTGCAGTCAGGCTCGACGCCTCTGACAGCAGGACCCGCAAACCCACCTCCAAGTGTCCGGGCCCAGCTGGGCGCATTGGGGCGTCGCCGGGCCCCCAGTTACGTGACGCTATCGGTGGGTCCCTCCGGCACGGTCGAATGGAAGACCGGGTCCTGCGCGGCGATGCCCTCGAACTCCGGCAGAGGTGCGCCAGTGGCGGCCGGTGAGGAGCATTGCGGCGAACTGGTCAAGGATTCTCCGCTCCGGGCTGAATACCAGCGCGAGCAGGTTCGGGAACGCCATCGCCCGGGCGGTAATGCACGTCGACCCCGAGCCCTCTGGCATGAGGGTCACGTGTATGTCACCCCAGACCGGTGGCCGGCGGTACCGTGCCGACACGCGGAATAGCTCCGCTGAGGAAGCGACGTCATCAGCCATCAACAGAGTCCAAGGTCCCCTGGCGAGGCCGGGATTGTTCCGGCAGGGCAATAGCGGTGCGGTAGCAGCCCAGCCAGGTGCCCGCCAGCACACCGAACACCCTGATCTGGGAGGCCTGTCCCGGCACCGGCAACGCCGGTCAAGGAGCGCAGATCGCAGGAGTCTCAATTAGGCGGTTACACGCGCTCGCTGCCAGGGTGGTGCTGTCACATTCTGTTACCGACCGATTAGTCCTTCTGTGCCCTGCATCTGGGCATGACCATCCACGACTAGATCATCTGTGCGCTCGGCCGCGGCGTCATTCTGAGGCCCAGTGCTGTGCACTCATGTCTCCGGACATGATGGTACCAAAGTGGTACTATGACTGTGTGGCGATGAACCTGAGGCTCGATGAGGAAGACAGTGCACTGCTCAGGGCCCTGGCAGAGGCAGAGCATGTGTCCTTGCATGAGGCCGTGCTCCGGGCGATCCGCCGCAGCGCCCGGGAGGTGGCACACACCGACCGGGTGCGCGAGGCAACCGCTGAGATGCTGGACCGGTGGGGAGAGGTGCTTGACAGGCTCGGCCAGGTGTGAGCGATCACGGTGCCGGCGTGGAGTACCTCAGCCTGGAAGATCTTCCCGGCTTGGTGAGCGCGCTGGGGGCGGGTCCGGTGCGAGATCTTGGCCTGCTGGATTCCGCATGTCACCGGCCCCAGTCGGGCCTGTTGGGGCAGGAGGCTTATCCCACACTCGCCGGGAAGGCTGGCGCGCTCATGCACTCGCTGGCCGGCAACCATGCGCTGGTCGATGGCAATAAGCGGCTCGCGCTGCTCGCCACGGTGGTTTTTCTGCGGATCAACGGCCACCGCCTGGAACTGAGCGATGACGAAGCATTTGATCTCACCCTCTCAGTCGCCGCGGGCCAACTGGACGCTGCGGGAATTGAGAAACGTCTCCGCCTGGCCCCCGTGACCGGCTGAGACTACCCCCGGCTGACGTTGAGGAGCATGGCCAGGAGTGGCCGGGGCCGGGCAGAGGGCTTTGCGGCCGGGGGCGTTCGGGCCTTCCTCGACCGCCCATCCGCGGAACCCGGTGATGGTGGAGGGTGGGGCGAGGGCCAGGCGGAGCAGCCACAGCACTAGCCCGCCGATGATGGCCATGGGGGTGGCCTCGTCGTCGGCGAGGATCTGATTGTGGTGGTAGGCGCGGGCGATCGCCCAGGCGCGGATGACCCCGACCAGCCACCCGCCCCGAAACATCGGGCAGCCTGGAGTTTAGCGGCCGCCCTCCTGGCGGCGCCGCCAGCGCTCCTCCAGCCGCCCCATCAGCCCCGGGCCCGCCTGCCTGCCAGCCCGCCCGCCCCTGGCGGCGCGCCGCTCCTTGCCGGCGCCCCTGCCCTTGGCGGGGACGCGTCCGGTGGTGCTGCCGGTCATCCGCCGGTAACTGGTCACCGCCCACAGGCTGCAGCCGAGCATGACCACAAAGCCCGCCACCGCGACTGCGATGATATTGATCACGAGCCCGGCGAGCAGCAGTCCGACGCCGGCCACCAGCCCCAGCGCCGCCGCGATGACCCGGCGCTTGTAGTGCACCCGCGGGTCGGCCGCCGCTACGGCGTCGGCAAACCGCGGGTCATCGGCGCGCAGCGCCTGCTCGATCTGCTCGAGCTGGCGCTGTTCATGCTTAGAGAGAGGCACGGTGCCCTCCAATGGAACCCAGGCGGGCCGGCACAACTGGTACGCGTTCGCCTGACGGCCTGGCTTGTGTCCACCGTACGCGCGCCAGCGCGCCTACGGCGAGCGCACCCCAGCGGGGTGCCGGAGCCGCACGCCGACAGCCGGGCGCATCAGGTATGCCTGCGGCGCCTGGCGCGGCCCAGCCTGCGGCCCATTCCTCCCCCGCCCCACCCGGGGAGGCCATGCCTGCCTGCCGGATGGTCAGTCGGAGGGGAGGTGGGTCATCGTGATCACCTTGAGCCCAGTGAAGAACTCCTCGTTGATGATGAAGCCGAACCCGAGGAAATACAGCACCAGCAGCGGGCTGATGGTAAGCCACATGAGCGCTGCCCGGCCGGCTTGCCGCATCTCGATGACCCAGCGCCGCACCGGCGGCAGCCGGAGCACGATCAGCGGGATGCTGATGGCGACGGCTTGGTAGAAGCGCTGGTGGAAGATGGGGATACCGTCGCGGTTTTCCGTGCTCAGATCGGCGGCGCAAAGGCAAGTAAGTAAAAGAATATGCAATGTACTGGTAAATCAAATACATCAGCGGAACTCGGCCATCTTCATCCTCAAGCAAGATGTCCGCAGCCGCGTATTCGAGGCTCGCGGAGCCGCCCCCGAACCCCGCAGGAGGTGGATCTTGATGAACGGCAGGTTCGACAGCCAAGACGAGTTCGACGGGCAAGACGAGCGAAGGACCGGCGCCGGCTTCGTCCTGGTTTCGGTGTCGTGTGTGGTGGCTGTCATCTTGCTGATCCTCGCTATCGCCTACCTCCACGGCGGGTCGGCGCGGATCGCCACCGCCTATACGGCCATGGCGGCCCCTGCCGACCAGGCCCTCACTGCCGAGGTGGCCGCATACACCCACAACCAGCGGCACGCCCTCGCCGCGGCCAAGTCCGACCTGATGAAAGAGGTGAAAACCGAGAACGCATTCGACGATCAGGCAGGGGATTTCACGTTCCCGAACGCGGCTGACGCCGCAGGCGATGCGCTCCTCAAGGCCGACGCGAAGCGGGTCAAGCTGCTCACCCTGCAGGCGGGGTCGACCTCCCTGCAGCAACTGCAGTCGTTCGACGCCAGTGACCAGGCCGCCGACGCCGCTGTCGCGGCCCAGGTGCGGGTCATCCGCCAGGATCTGGGCTTGCCCCCCGTCAGCGCGCAGCTGTACTGATGCCGCGCCGACGGGCAACCCGGACTTGCCTGCGGATGGGCGCCGTGCGGGTGCACAATGCCACAGGAGCGGGCGAGGAGGCGGGCATGGCCCCACTGGCTGGTATTCCGTGGTGGCGCCCGCCTGCTCGGCCACGTGGGCGGTCTCCCGGTGCTGCCCGCAGGGCTGAGCGGGACATGCCGCCACACATCCTGGTGAGCAGTGGTCCAGGGTCAGCTCACCGGGTGATCAAAATCCCCTTCAAAACGTGCACATCCCAGGCTTAATGGGAGGCGTCATGAGCATCGCGGGACACTGCCATGGCTGACGGCCCAGGCAAAGTGCTGGCTGACGGTCAGGGCGACGTTGAACGCTACCTGAAGGCGCAAGGCCTCACGCGCGGCGAGATCGACGAGAGCCTCGATCTCGCCGCGGATGAAACACCGTCGTGCGTCCTTGTCGGCGCCCGGCCAGATGCCCTCTACTTCGAATACGGCGACTACCGGATCGAAGAAGGCGGGGCGTATCTGGAGGAGGGCGCAGACTGGGAAGGCAGCTGACATTCCCAAGTGCAACAGTAAGGATTCCCGGTCCCGAGCGGGCGGGAGGCTGCTCGGGACCGCCATCATCACCGGCCACCCTGGGCTCAGCTCTCTGCCGTGGCTGCGAACTGGCCGTACGGCTGGTAAGGCAGCCGCCATTCGGGTTGTGAGCTGCTGCGGAGCGCCCCCATCCGGTTCGCTGGTATGGCATGGCGCACTTGCACTCGCTTATGTATCTGGACAGTTACGTAACTACTTTGGTGGGTGGATTCAACCGTGCATTCACGTCTGGAAGCTGTGCTGCGGGCACTGGCGGACCAGAGCCGGCGGGCGATGCTGGAGGCCTTGACCGGCGGTCCGGCGACCGCGGGTGAGCTGGCGGCGTTGCTGCCGATTGCCCGCCCGGGGGTGTCGCGGCATCTGCGGGTGCTGCGGACGGCGGGGCTCGTCGAGGTCCGCCAGCAGGCGCAGCGGCGGGTCTACAGTCTTCGCCCCGAGCTGCTCGCCGAGGTCGATGAGTGGCTGGGCCGATACCGGGCCCTGTGGGAGCAGCGGCTGGACGCCTTGCACACCGAGGTGCCCCCCCGGCCGGGGGTCAGATTCGCCGTTGACACCAGAACGCCTCGGCCTGCCCGGCCGCAAGGCGCGGTCGAGCATGCCTGCACATCGGCTCGTAACAGCGGGGGTCTCCGGCATCCGCGCCGGAACGGATCAGGCGGGTGAGAATGCGGCCGCTTGTGGCGGAGTATGAGACGTCGGCCAGATGGCCTCAGCGGCGATCGGGCGGGTGGGCAGCCGCCCCCGGATGTTGCCGCGCTGTTCCGGCTGCCGTTGTGTAGCTGCGGATACCTGGGGAAGAGCAACGGCCTCCGGGCAGGGCAACGGCCTGGTGGCCGTCGTTATGATTGGCCGCTGAGCTGGGTTTCCGCGGCTGGGATTCTGCCACCCGGCCTTCGGTGAGGCGCGCAGCGCCGCCGTCGATATGGGCGGCGACCTTGTCGCGGAGGTGGCGGTCCCGCGCCGTGCCGAACCAGGTGATCTACGCGCAGACCCAGCGACTGACCGGCGCCCGGATCTGGCTCCCCTCTGTGTCAAGAGGGCGTCGTCCCCGTCTTGCGAGTGCGCGCTTGCCGGCCCCTCGGGATTCAGGACTGCGTACCCGGGTTAAGTGCGCGGCATGCTCGATGGGCTCCTGGCGGCCGTTCAGGCCGGGGAGAGCCGGGTGCTGGTGGTGCATGGTGAGCCGGGGGTGGGCAAGGGAGCGGCGCACCGATGAGCGAGATGATCTGAACGCTCGTCCTGCGGGCATCAGTTGGCGGGCCGTTCAAGTCGGCGTCGTCCAGCCGGTCGCGCGGTGTCGGCGGAGAGCGTCTTCATGGTGACGTAGCTGGTCACCATGGCCACGCCGGGCAGGCTGGCCAGCCGGTTGGCGTGGAAGTCCTCGTAGGCGGCCAGGTCAGCGACCTCGACCTGGAGCAGGTAGTCGTAGTTGCCGGTGACGTGGTGGGTGTGGACCACTTCGGGCAGCTGGATGACCGCACGCTCGAACGCGACCACATCCGCGCGGGCGTGCCGCACCAACCGGACACCGGCGAACACCCGCAGGCCGCGGCCGGTGGCGGCGGGATCGATCAGCATCCGGTAGCCGCGGATCACCCCGGTCTCCTCCAGCCGGCGCACGCGCCGCAGGCACGGCGATGGCGACAGGCCAACCTGGGCGGCGAGTTCGGCGTTGCTGACCCGGCCGTGCTTCTCGAGCACGGCCAGTATTGACCGGTCGACATCGTCCACATTGGCAGATTATTGCTCGATTACAGTGTTTACCACACTCGGATGCCTCGGCTGGGGCGCTACTTGCTGCCAAAGTTGCCGGGACTGGCCCGTGTCGGCGTGCCGGCCGGTCACGCTTGTGGCATCACATCAGATGATCCACCGGGAGGGAACCATGCCGGGCAGTAGCACGGTTGCCATTCACGCCGATCGCGACGTCCATCCCAGCCGCGCGGTGGCACGGCCCATCTACCAGACGGCGGCGTTCTGGGCCGAGGACGCGGAGCAGTTCGCGCAGGCCGCCGTGGACCGGCGGGGCCATGGTTTCTACACCCGCTACGGCAACCCGAACCACGCGCAGGTCGCGGCCGTGGTCGCGGAACTGGAGCATACCGAGGCGGCAATGGTCACCGCGTCCGGAATGGCCGCGCTCACCACCGCCGTGCTGGCCCTGGTGTCCGCTGGCGACCACGTGATCGGGCAGAAATCCACCTACGGGGGCACGGCGTCGGTGTTGCTGAACCTGCTGCCGCGGCTGGGCGTGTCGGCCACCCAAGTGGACCAGACCGACCCGGAGGCGTTCGAGAAGGCACTGACCTCGCGGACCCGCCTGATCTTGGTGGAGTCGCCGAGCAATCCGCTGTTGCAGGTCACCGACCTTCGCGCCGTCGCGGCCCTGGCCCGCGCGCACGACGTGCTGACCGTGGCGGACAACACCTTCGCCACGCCGGTGAACCAGCGGCCGGCGGACTCCGGCATCGATCTGGTCTGGCACAGCGCGACCAAATACCTCAACGGCCACTCCGACGTGTCCGCCGGGGTGCTGGCCGGGCCGGCGGGGATCCTGGACCAGATCTGGGATGTCGCCCTGCTCACCGGTGCCGTACTCGGCCCCTTCGATGCGTGGCTGCTGTTGCGCGGCCTGCGCACCCTGCCGCTGCGCATGCCACGGCACAACGTCAACGGCCAGGCTCTCGCGGAGGCGCTGAACGGCCATCCCGCCGTGGCCCGGGTGCACTATCCGGGCCTGGCGGCCCACCCGCAGCACACGCTGGCGGCCAGCCAGATGAGCGGCTTCGGCGGGGTACTCGCCCTCGAGCTCGCCGGCGGTTTCGAGGCCGCCGACACGTTCCTCGGCCGGCTGCGCTATGCCCGCCGGTCGGCCAGCCTCGGCGGCGTGGAATCCCTGGCCGTGCATCCGGCGTCCATGTGGCGCGGGATGCTCAGCAAAGACCAGATCGCCGCGTCAGGGGTTCCGCTGGGCCTGGTCCGGCTGGCCGCGGGCACCGAGGACACGCCCGACCTGGTTGCCGACGCGCTCGCCGCGGCCGACGCGGTGGTCGCCGCAGCGGCGAGCACCTGACCACCCGGCGGTCCCGGAATCCGTTCGTGGAAAGGCCTTTGATAACTATGCCGCGTTCACGTGCGTTTATGCAGGTCGATGTGTTCTCCACGACGCCCTGTCTCGGCAACCCGGTTGCCGTCGTCCTCGACGGCACGGACGTGACCGACCAGGAGATGCAGCGCCTGGCGCGCTGGACGAACTTGTCCGAGACCACGTTCATCCTGCCTCCCACCGCGCCGGAGGCGGACTACCGGCTGCGGATCTTCGCCCCGGGAGCTGAACTGCCGTTCGCCGGGCACCCCACCCTCGGTTCCGCACGCGCGTGGCTGGACAACGGCGGCACACCACAGCGCGCCGGCCGTATCGTGCAGGAGTGCGCCGCGGGCCTGGTCAGCGTGCGCCACGGCGAGGGCATCCTGTCGTTCGCCGCCCCGCCGCTTGTCCGCGACGGCCCGCTCGGGGAACAGTTCGTCGGCCAGATCGCCGCGGCGTTCGGCATCAACCGGGATCGTGTCCTCGCCCACCAGTGGGTCGACAACGGACCCGGCTGGGCCGTGGTCCAGTTGCCCACCGCCGAGGAGGTCCTCGCCCTCGAACCCGACCTTTCCCTCATCCCGACCGCGATGGTCGGCGCGATCGGGGCCTACCCCGACGGGTCCGGGCACGCCTTCGAGATGCGCACCTTCGCCCCCCGCGTCGGCGTGGCCGAGGACCCGGCATGCGGCAGCATGAACGCCTCGGTCGGACAATGGCTCACCGCCACCGGCGCCGCACCCTCCACCTACCGGGTCTCCCAGGGCACGCGCATGGGCCGAGCCGGAACCATCGAGATCACCGCCGATGCGGACGGCACCGTCTGGGTCGGCGGCGCTGCCACCGCCTACATCCGCGGCACCATCACCCTGTGACACGTCCGGTGCCGCGCTTCACGATCAACCGCAGCACCCGAAGACTCCCGGCCAAACCCACACCGCACAGCATCCGGGTCACGCCGACGGCGATGTCCAGGTGGCCCGCGAGCTCGAAGATGGTCCACGGTGGCAGCGTGTCGCCGGGTGGCTGGAGCAGGGTGGGCCGGCGCCAGTCGCTGTCGGCCAGCCCGCGGAACGCCTGCTCCACCTGTGCGAGCTCGGCTTCGAGCAGTTGCACATCGGCGAGGTAGTCACTCATCTGCGGCCTCCGTAGGTCACGCCGCAATCTTCGGGCACGGGATGCACCGTGATGATCCGGTGCTGACTTTAGGCGCTGACCGGCTCGATAGCGTTTCACTTCCCCGGGTGCCCGCCTCCGGTGGTGCGGTGGCCCGCAGCGCTGGTATCTGCGGGCCGGGCTGCGCCAGCCATCGCACGGCCGGTCGGGAACCGCGTCTGGCCCGCGGGGCTTGGCCAAAAGAGGAGCGTCTGCCGGCCGCGGTCAGGGGAGGCTGGCCGTGCGCCGAATTGATCACGGTGTCCAGGCTGGACAGCGAGTTCTTCAGCGCCGTGGTCTGTGACGGGTACGCGGACTTCGCGTCGGCCGCGAACGTTGTGGCGCTGGCCTGCACTTTGCTCGGCGCAGATCTGGGCCGTCTGCTCACAGATGGGGTTCCCGATGTCGGCGGCGTTCAGCGCCATGATCATCTTGTACCGGAGATCCTCTATGGGCACCTTCATGACCGTCACCGCCAGCCCGGGCCTCACAGGCGATGCTACGCGCGACCGCCTGCAGCGCCCAGCGACCGTCTCGGCCCGGGTCTGTGCGGCCTCATCTCATGCACCGGGCCCGGCACGGTTCGGCACGGCTAATAGGGATCATCGATAGCTCGGTAGCCAGCGGCTGTTTGCCCGGCAGGATAGATAACGCTGCACTGGCAGCCAAGTGAATCGAGGGTCCCGTCGGCGGCCGGGCCGCCGGCGACCAGTGTGAAAGGGGCACGAACGTGGCTGTTGACACATTCCTGGTCGTGACGAACACCTACGACAACGTCGACGATGCGTTAGCCGACTACGAGGCCGCCCGGGCCCTGTGGCGCGAGGGTGTCGGTGACACCTACGACGCAGCGGTCGTCACCCACCGGGGAAACGGCAAGGTCAAGATCGTGAAGCATCACGAGCAGCCCACCCGGCAGGGGGCCGCCATCGGGCTGGGTGCCGGGCTGGCCGTCGGAGCGCTGGTAGCGCTGTTCCCGGCCGTCGCCATCGGCGCCGGGCTGGCCATCGGCGGCGCCGCTGGGCTCGGGCTGGGCGCGCTGGCCGGGCATGTGGCCGGCGGCATGAGCCGCGGCGACCTGAAGGAACTCGGCGAACTGCTCGACGAGGGCGACAGCGGGCTGCTGATCGTGGCCGCACAGGACACCGAAGCCCGCCTCGACGAGGCGATCAAGCACGGGAACAAGATCGTCAAGAAGCAGCTGCGGTCGGATGAGAAGGACCTCGAAGCCGCGCTCGACGAGGCAATCAAAGAATCCAGCCAAGAATCGAAGAACTAGTCCAGGTCACGGGTGTTCTACCTCCGGGCCGCCGGCCAGCGCAGCCCGGAGGCAGCCGCGCACACCTGGCCAGACGGCCTTCGTCGTCCGCTGATCGGCACAGCGGCCAGCTTCTGGGTCACCCCGCAGGCGGTGCCGGGGATCTCGCCTTGCCCGCCGCTTTCAGGCTCAGCCGCAGGCGAAGGTAGGCCACGGCCCCGGGCAGCAGCGGGAGCCAGTAGTTCACGAGCCGGTAGCCGAGCACGGCGAGGACCGCCGTGGCCCGGGGCGCCCCGAAACCGACGGTGATGGCCACCAGCGTCACCTCGATGACGCCCAGCCCGCCGGGCGTGACTGGGATGGCGCTGGCGATGTTAGCCGCCGCGTAGGCCACCGCCAGGGGGCCGAAGCCGGGCTGGTACCGGAAGGCCAGGAACATCAGGTCGAGCGAGAGCAGATCGAAGAGCAGATCGGCCGAGGCGAAACCGTAGCTTTCGGCGAATGCCCGTCCGGTCAGCGCGGACCGGGCGAGCCGCACGAGTCGCCCGCTGGCCTGGGCCACCTTGTCCGGGTCGATGCTCCGCCGGACATGCCGCGCCCAGCCGGCCACCCGCCGCGCCGCCCGCTCGGCGATGCTGGGGTGCGCGCCCACCAGGAGTGCGATCCCCAGCACCAGCACGACCAGCACGAGGGCGATGCCCGCAATCCTGAGGTACGTCGCGGAGACGTGCCGGCCGGCCGTCGCCACCAGCCCGGTCCCGAACAGCGCGATCAGGGCGACCGTGGACACCAGGCTCGTCAGCCCGATCGCCTCACCGGTGGTGGACGCGGCAACGCCCTCCGCCTCCAGCGTGCTCACGTTCAGCAGGGTGCCGGTCGCCGATCCGAACGGGGTGACGTGACTGACCAGGAAGGAGGCCATCGTGACCTCGGCCGCCAGCCGGAACCGCAGCCGGGCGCCGAGCGACGCGAGCACCCGCCGGTACAGCAAGGCGTAGCACGCGAGCGACACCGCCTGGGCCACGACCGCCGCCGCCACGAAGACCGGGCGGGCGTGACGAAGGCCTGCGGCGTCGTGCGTCAGCCCGCCCAGCCGCGGCAGCAGGCCGAACACGCCCGCCGCCAGCGCCACGAACAGCACGCCGCGCACGATCCACCGCGTCACCGGCCGCCGCTGGCTCCCGGCCTGGCGGGTCGATGGGCTGGTCACGTGTTGACGGCCTGCGCTCTACCCGGTCTGGCGGTCCCCGGCCGCCTGGGCGTCGTGAGCGGGCGGGCCGGGGCCGTTCCTGTCGTCAGCGGCGGCCGGCGTAGCGGTCAGGTGGTGATGGATTTCATTTAGCTTGGTGTGGATGGCCGCCTGGCGTTCCAGATGCTCGCGGTGCAGGCGCTCGATGACCTCATGAGTGGGCTTCTTGCCCCGGAAGTCCGGGTGGTGGCGATAACACAGGTTGAACTGGCCGCCGGCCGCCGGGTGGTTGCCGATCCGCCAGCAGCCTGGTTCGTGACAGTTGTACTTGCGCACCAGCGAGTAGATGCCTGCGCCGATCGCGCCGAGAATGCCGAACTCTTCAAGGTCAGAGCCGAATCCAGACCAGAACCCGTAGTAGGGCCCGGGCTCGTTGATGGTGCCGGTGTGCACCTGAACCCAGTGACCGAACAGCCGCGCGTGCTGGAGCCAGATGACCAGGCCCGCGACGGTGGCGACGGCCAGCCCGGCGATGACGATCGGACGCCACTTCATGCTGTTTACCTCTAGGCGTGCTGGCGGCTCCGGAGCTCGAACGCGATGACGATCTCGGAGATGCCGCGGAACAAGGCGAAGAACCCCACCCACAGCAGCAGCAGCGCCGCGCGGGCGGGAAACATCTGCTGGGAGGCCCAGAAGCCGAGCAGGATCAACAGGATGCCGGCCACCAGGCCGAGCCACCAGGTGCCGCTGATCTCCCTGGCCGCGATAGAGCTGATGATGTCGAGCGTGCCCTGGAAGATGAGCAGCAGTCCCAGCACCGAGGCCAGCGCCCAGAAGGCGTTGATCGGGTTCGCGAACGCCCAGATCGCGCCCACCGCGAACAGGACGCCCAGCAGGACGTGTGCCCACCGCCAGACGACGCGGACCGAGGCGAGCAGGAATTCGTTGAACATGGCCAGCAGGAAGATCACACCGATGAGCACGCCCACGGTGGTGATCGAGCTGAGCCGGAACCGCAGCACCATCACGGAGATGATCAGCCATGCGATGCCGGTCACCAGCATCAGCCACCAGGGGCCCGCCAGCCGCCAAAGGCCCGCCCGGGCGCCGCGGACGCGTTGATCGACGGCATCTTGATTGAGGCTCATTTTCAGCTTCCTTCCACGAGAGGTGTGTGCTCAGTGGGGTCGGGGGGCAGCGGGCCTGGCCCGGGCTCGCTGCTGAGTGTCCCACCCGGTGCGGTGGCCTGCCAGACCTCCCTGGTGATGACCTGCAGAGCGGGCCGCGACTGGGGGAGTTGACGAGATGATCGGCAAGTACGACGCGGCGGTGATCGATAAGGAGAACGGCAAACCTCACATTGCCAAACGGATGGACCGCCCGCGCGTCCGGGTCATCCCCGAGTGGTTTGGGGGCGGGACGCTGCCGCGCAAAGAGCTCCATGAGGCAGCAGAGGAGCTCACCGCCAACCAGGCGGGACTCATCGCGGTGAGCGAGCCGACGACCGAAGAAGGAGTCGACAAGGCGCTGACAGGTGCCGCCAAAGTGTGAGCCGCGTAGCCGGTCACGTTCTGGATCGGGTGCCGTTCCCGCGGGGTTCACCGCGGCGGCGGGGTGGCCTGGGGGTGCTGACAGAGCGATGGTTACGCTCCAGTGGGGGACCGGTCGGCAACGCCAGACCAACGGAGGCAGCGCATGGGTACCGTCACGACAACCGACGGCACGGAGATCTTCTACAAGGACTGGGGCTCGGGGCAGCCGATCGTCTTCAGCCACGGCTGGCCGCTGTCGGCCGACGACTGGGACACCCAGATGCTGTTCTTCCTGCTCCACGGCTACCGGGTCATCGCCCATGACCGGCGCGGGCACGGGCGTTCCACGCAGACCAGTGACGGTCATGACATGGACCACTACGCCGACGACCTGGCCGCGGTGACTGCCCATCTCGATCTCCATGACGCGGTCCATGTCGGGCACTCCACCGGTGGCGGCGAAGTCGTGCACTACATCGCCCGGCACGGCCAGAGCCGCGTGGCGAAGGCGGTACTGATCAGTTCGGTGCCGCCGCTGATGGTGCAGACCGGTGCTAACCCCGGCGGCCTGCCCAAGAGCGTCTTCGACGACCTGCAGGCCCAGCTGGCCGCCAACCGGTCCGAGTTCTACCGGGCGCTGCCGTCGGGCCCCTTCTACGGCTTCAACCGGCCCGGCGCCAAACCCTCCGAGGCGATCATCGCGAACTGGTGGCGGCAGGGAATGATGGGCGGCGCGAAGGCACACTACGACGGCATCGTTGCCTTCTCCCAGACCGATTTCACCGAGGACCTCAAGAAGATCACGGTGCCGGCCCTGGTGATGCACGGCGACGACGACCAGATCGTTCCCTACGCCGACTCCGGCCCGCTGTCCGCGCAGCTGCTGCCGAACGGGACGCTGAAGACATACCACGGATTCCCCCACGGCATGCCGACCACCCAGGCCGCGACAATCAACGCTGACCTGCTGGCCTTCATCCGGTCCTGACCGGCCCCGTGGCCACGCGTCCCCCGTGCCCCTGCCAGCGCGTGGGCTGCTTCCAGGCAGACGGGGCGGTTCTTTGAGGTCAGAACTGGCTGCGGTCCTGGCCGGAGCGCACTGGGGCAGGGCGGCTAGCGCGTCGCGTAGCGCGGCCCGGGAGGTGATGCCGAGTCAGTCACCTGGTATCAGCATGCCCTCGACTACATCGACATGAAATGGCCGGGAGCCGCAGGCACAACGTGGTCAAATATGCGGTCCGCGAGAAACGGCTACCGGAAAACCCGCTCGGCACAACCGACTGGGAAGCACCTGATTCAGTCGTGGCAGAGGTCAACCCCCGCGTCGTGGCCTCGCCGGAAAAGATCCGCGAGCTACTTGCGGCCGTAAGCTACGTCGGTCCCCGGCGAGGGGAACGGCTCGTTGCGTTCTTCGCCTGCCTGTACTTCGCCATGCTCCGCCCATCCGAAGCACTCGGGCTATGCGTTGAGGATTGCTTCTTGCCCAATAACGGGTGGGGCCGTCTTGAACTTCACCGAACCAAGCCTGTGGTCGGCAAGCAATGGACTGATACCGGAGACCGTCACGAGGACCGGGGCCTCAAGAACCGCCCTGGCCGCGCCATCCGCATCGTTCCCATTCCCGGCGAACTGGTCGCCATGCTGCACGCTCACATTGCCCGTTACGGTCACGCACCGGACGGCGGACTGTTCCGCAGCGAGAACGGGGGAGTGCTCTACCCCTGGGCTTATCGGTACGTCTGGCAGCAGGCCCGAGCGCTGGCACTGACGCCAGCCCAGATTGCCTCGCCGCTCGCCCGGCGCCCCTACGATCTGCGCCACGGCGGGGTCTCGCTACGGCTCAACGCGGGTGTCCCAGCGACGCAGGTAGCGGAGTGGGCCGGGCACAGCGTTGAAGTCCTGCTGACCATCTACGCCAAGTGCATCGAAGGCCGCGATCGGGTCTGGTTCGAACGCATTGACGAGGCGCTCGGCGGTGGTCTGGTGTGAGGAACCTGGTCCACGCCTGGTCCACAAAGCATGGCGCACGGGCGCAATTGGCGGCTCTTAGCGGCACATCACATGATCACGCTCGGCGAATGTCCGCCCAGGCCAGAGGCGGTAGTTTGCTAGTTGATACAGGGTGCCCCCGGCAGTGCCCCCGGCAGGATTCGAACCTGCGCTCACGGCTCCGGAGTCCGTTGCCGTGTACGTACCTGACCAGCGAAAACGTGCTCTCAGATGTCGTACCCGGGCGCGTATAGGGCGCGGCTAGCAGCCCAGGACACGGGTAGTGCCGGTGAGCGTGGAAATACGCCGATCGGCGCTCTGACAGCGGCTGTTGCGTGCAGTGTCTGCGTTGGGGAACGTGTGACCAACAGGCAGCCGAACTGGGGCGGAGCCTATCCCGGGCTGGGCCGCTAGCTTGCCAGCGCCCGTTCCACGAGCTGCCGGTAGTCATCGACCAGCCCGGGAAGCAACCTCAGGTGCACAATCGTGCCATCGCCCGCGGGCGCAAGGTCGACAACCTGGCACACGGCAGCAGTGTCTTCGTCTCCAGCGACGACGAGGGCACCTGGCGTGATCTGGCCGGGATCGCGGGCCTCGTCCAGGAAGGTCCAGAGGTAGCCGGTCTCATCCTCGTCATTGAGATCGGCGGTGATGTCGACGCGGTACATCACGGCCCTCCTCTCGCCAGATCGTGCTCCTAGCGTACTGAACGTTGGCCACCGGAGGCCCGAGCGCGGCCAGCAACTCGTCGAGCTCGATGCTGTCGGCCCGGCGGAGGCGAACGGTGTAGTGCGGCCGCAACCCCGTCGGCAGCAGCTCGAAGCCACGGTCGCGCAACCAGGCGGCTGCCGGCATGTGGATCATGCGGTAGGTGGCGAAGCGGGCGCTCAGCAGCTCGTCGAGCGGGATGTCCAAGACGGCGAAGACCGAGATGCCCAGCAGCGGCTGGCCGTCGAGCGACCAGGCGCGGGCGGTCCGGCGGGCATGGCGGGCCAGCTTGTCCTGCGTGTCAGGGCCGCCCCGGACCAGGACAGCCGCCTCCGACAGCGGCGGCTCGGCACGCAACCGGAGGCGCTGCTCGATCCGGCCGCCAGCCACCTGGCAAGGCTAGCGCCAGATCGTGGCCGCCGATGGCAGGCCAGGCGTCCAGCCCATAGAGTGTCGTCTTTTCGGCCCAGTCAGCCCACGACAGCCCCTGACGGCATCGGACCTCTCCTGCGGGTACGCACTATGAGCGGTACGTCGGCCCGCTCACGTGGCCATAGCGCAGGCGGGTCCTGTCGGCGGCACGTGAAACTGACCCAGTGTCGGAACTTGAGTTCTCGGAATGGATAAGTTTTCGGATGCCGTTGGCAGGTCCGTCGCTGAGCGCGAGAAACCGTTCGGTCTGCGGCTAGCCGACGCCGCCCGGAACGCCGAA
>DATIYI010000004.1:0-48464 GCA_035517695.1 Streptosporangiaceae bacterium | reverse complement strand
CCTGGCCGCGCCAACGGCCGCCGCCGAACTGCGCAACATGGGATTCAAGGTCAAGATGGGCACGCCGCAGGCGGATAACCAGGTACCCAAGGGGGACGTGGCGCACACCCTGCCGCCCAGCGGCAGCCATGCGCTGAACGGAGCCGTCATCACTGTGATCTCATCCGCGGGCCCGCACATGATCTCGGTGCCGAACGTGACAGGTCAGGCGGTCGCCGACGCCCAGAAGGCGCTGACCAACGCAGGTCTGATACCTGGTGCGACGCAGCAGCAGACCTCGCCCACCGTCGCACAGGGTGAGGTGATCAGCACCGACCCGCCCGCGGGCACGTCGTGGCCGCAGACGAAGCCGGTCAACCTCACGGAGAGCGCCGGCATCGGCCTCCCGGACTTCACCGGCCAGCCGAGGCAGGTCGCGGAACAGTGGTTGCGGCAGCACCAGTTGCTGGTGCAGGAGCAGCCTGTTACGAGTACCACCCAGCCTCACAACAACGTGATCAAGCAGAGCCCGGCCCCGAACTCGACGATCACTCAGGGTGAGGTAGTCACTCTCTCCATTTCGACTGGCGACATCGGCAACGGGCAAGACGCCGGCCACGGGCAAGACAACGGCCACGGGCAAGACAACGGCCACCGGCCAAACAACGGCCACCGGCCAAACAACGGCAGCGGCAACGGGCAACACAACGGCAACGGGCAGGACACGGGCCACGGACCCAATGCCATGGACTTCAGCGCTATCAGTGTTTGGGACGCCGTTCTGGGTGGAGAGTGACGACCCGGCCGGCGCCGGGGAAACGCGAGGAGCTTCCGCCTGCCCATGCCGGGCCATGCCGGTCCCGCCCGGCTCAGTCGAAGCAGTTCGTACAGAGGCTCGATCCTGGCGAGACCTGCTCCAGATCCCTTCGGCTGTCCGTGCAGAACTTCGCAGTACTGGTGACCCGCGCGCAGTGCCACTCGCCCTTGTAGTGCGGGCAGGTGGTCCGGTGCAGCATCAGGGCCGGTGGGCTCGTCGTCGGGTTCAGGAAGTAATCGTCCGGGTGCGCCACGAGCCAGCCGAAGAAGGCGTCGTCGTCGTCCGCGATCACTGTGATCACTCTGGTGGCCATTTACCCTCTCCTGATCTTGATCTAATTGGAACATCGCCCCCGGACGCACCGCGTCTGGCCCTTCCCCCGCATGCACGCCGTCTCCAAGTATGGTGATGGATAGGACATCGATTGGCTGCGCTGGCTCGGGAACGGGACAAAGGTGACCGTTAGCTGAGGCAAGTACGCTCAATGAGGGCTCGCGACGAAGTAACTTCTGATCGTACGGCGTGTCGGCCGGCCGGACGGTGTAGTTCCATGCGCCGTGGAAATCGTGATAAGTGATCGGCAGGGCTTCGACGTCCTTCTTGGTGTACCAAACGCCGGTCGGGTATGCGCCGGCGTCCAGGATGCAGTGGACGGTCAGCCCGGTGGCTGTGGTGGTGTTGCTGATCAGGTCGACGATGACCTGGTGGCTGGCAGGGCCCAGCCGCCGGGTGCGAGCCCACCGGCAGGCCCGCGACCACATGCCCGGACGACCGGTGACCGACCCCTGACGGCGAGGAGGCGGCCTCCCTGCGCCGGGGGTTGGCCGAGGCCCGGCCCCGGCGCGTTCACCCCCGACCTCGCCAGGATCGCTGATCACCTCAGACGTAATTTTGCGCCCACAGCGACCCGCTCGCCCCGATCCGCGCGGCCAACCGCAGCGGCAACCCCCGCCTGCGCTGCCGGCACGACCACGTCTTGCCCGAACACCTACAAACCCGCCACCAGCCCGGCCAGGTCGAACATGCCGTCCGCGACCTCGACAACACCGAACCAGCCCTGCTCGAACGCGCCGCCGCTATTGGCGACGCTGCCCGCCTGCTCATAGCCGAAGCCACCGCCAAATCACAGCGGCGCCGTCACGACCGAGCCCCCGCGGCACGGCGCCAGCTGCAAAGAGCCCGGCTCGCACCACGCCGAACACGTCGGTTCTATACTGCATGGCCCAGCCCCGCGATCCCTGAGCACCCCCGTCTACAGGCACCGACCGCCACGCCGCCGCCCAAGCCCGGGCCCGCTTTCAGACGGCACTCCGGATGAGAAGGTGGACCGCGCTCGAGGGTCAGCGCCACGACGATGAGTAGCAGGACCTGTTCGCCGGACCGCTCCCCTGCTACCGCCGCTGCCCCGCGGGGAGGGCCTCGATCGGATCAGGGCTTAGCTCCGCAGGCCAGCCGTGGAGCGGCGCGTTAGTTAGCCATCGGGCTTTCCCCAGTAATGGGCAGCAATGTCTGCCTGGAGACACTACGTCATATGTTACGGAGCGCAATGCAGTCCGCCGATCCCGCGCGCGTGGTCGATGCGCCCGGCGTCGGGTACGAGAAAGACGAGTACGCCCGCGAGCGGGCGCTGCAGGCCTTTGGCATCAGCGCCGCCGAGATCGTCGCCGGTGAACGGCACCGCCCAAGATGATCAGGCCGGTGGAGCTGCTTATGCTTTGCCGAGCGCCTGAGTGATGACGCCGAAGCCACGGTGGCACGGGCAGGCATCCCGCCTCACGTCGTGGCCATGGCCGGTGATGGGGTCCAGGCGCTCAAGCAGGCCGATCTGGGCATCGCGATGGGCTCGGGCAGCCAGGCCAGCAGGCCGGTGGCCCGTATCGTCCTGCTCGACCGCACCTTCGCCGCGGTGCCGCAGGTGCTGGCCGAGGCCGGCACGGATCGCATTGCTCACCGGCATGGCCGCAGGGCTGGGGCTGCTGTTCGCCTTCCCCCTCACCCCCCGGATCTTCTCCCTGCAGATCCCGCCCCTGCCGATCCTTGACGGCGGTGCGGGATCAGTCCGGTTCCACACCCGCGCGGCCGTTCGGCATGAATTATCCAGAACGGCGCACGCGTGGCGCGCCGGTCCTGCCGCCGCGACCGGTCATGGGCCTGGGCGCCGATGGCCCCGCGATGACGGGACTGCCACCTCTGTGCCGGTGGTCGGTGGGGGCGCAACATCGATGTGCGGTGGCGCACGGCTTCTCATCGGCATCCGGCGGGCTGTCGCCAAAGCCCGCCCGGGCGAGCGCCAGCGGCGGTTCCCGGGGTTCACGGCTGCGATCTGTATCACGTTGGAGAAATCTTGACAGGCCCGACGGTCTTGCCGGTGGCCGAGGCGACGTGCAGAAGCGTGTTCAGCGCCCGGGTGAGACCCTCATCAATAGCGCCGCTCATGCCTGCGCCGGAGTCGACGACGATGTCCCTGACCCTCGCTGTCACAACGTGATGCCGTCTATCGACGTGAGCACGATGCCGACGGCCGACTCGGCGCAGCGTGACTGGCCCGGAGGTCGCCGTCGCGTTCTGCAGCGAAGCGGACTTCGGCATGATGCTGCTGTGGCGCAAGGGTGATCGGCTGGCGGCCGCTGCTGAAACGCCTGCACTGGCCTTGCACTTGTGGATCAGCCAGCAGTGCGGAGACTGGACGGGTCGGCGCCTGCATCGTGGCCAGCCATCCCGCTATCCTTCCGCCCCCGGCCTCCGGAGCGGGCAACAGGCCGTGAAGCGCCAATGGCCGGCCGGGCCGCCTGTTCATCGAGCACCGCATTCATGCTCGTCCGGCCTGCCATCGAAGGACCCTGCGTGCCGCCGTATGCCGCTAATCCACGCCCGGAACGGCGGTCAGATGACGGTCAAACGATCTCCACGGGATCTGACGAGAGCGAGAACAACGCTCTGACCTGGATGTTTGCGTGGAGCTATGGGGATTCGAACCCCAGACCCCTTGCATGCCATCCACCGGCAATACGTCCACGCACGTCTCTAACCGCAGGTCACCGTCTTGGAGCATGCACGCAAGTCCGCCTCCGTCCGGACACGTTGCGCTAGCTGGTAGGGCCCGAGTCGCCGCATGACCTCCCCACGCAGCAGCACTCCGCGTCAGACATCGGTGACTAGCTTGACCGGCTGGCCGGTCACCGCCGCCACAGTCTGGTAATCGCGATCGTCGCACAGCACCGTGAGCCGTTCGCGTTCCGCGGTCGCGGCGATCAACAGGTCGACCGGGCCAGCCGATCGATGCGCCCCGGCTTCGGTCAGCAACTGCTGAACCTCCTCCGCGCGCTCGTACGCTCCCTGATGCATCGACACCCAGCCGAACAGGTCGTGTATCAGCCGCTGCTTTTCCAGCCGGTCCGCCAGCGACCGCGCGGAATACAAGAACTCCAGCTCGACGATCGGGCAGGTCGCGACGACGCCAGCGGCAAGCTGATCTGACCAGACCTTCCGCAGCTCAGCCTGCAATATCCGGAACAAGCCCGATGTGTCGATCAGGTACAAGGCAGGACTCACCGACGATACGACGCCTGGTCGCCGAGGAACTCATCGAAGTCGCCGCGGTCCGCCATGTCACCGAGCCTAGCCAGGGCCCGCAGCCGCACGAGCCGCTGGCCCACCTCACGGAGGGCAGCATTCACGGTGTCCTTCTTGGTCGTGGTCCCAAGAACCTCAGCGGCTATCGCCAAGGCCTCCTGGTCAATCTCGATTGGCGTCTTCGTCATGGCCATAAGCTCACACTCCCCTAGCGTGCAAGGTCAGGATATCATAGATATTCAATATCGATGTCTAGGGTATCCTGACCGATTCGGCAGGGAGGGTGTGGGTAATGCTTCCGGCCCGGCTTCCCTGATCTTGACCTGATGGGCGCGTACGGTTGGGAGCCTGGGTCCCGGCCTGACCTCCGATTCGGCTGACGCCACCCCGGCCGGACTTCCGCAGATGATGGGCACACGATGTGACGAAATTGCCGTCTGACCTGGGGAAACGGCGTGAAGGCGTGATCGGGCCGTGTTACTACAAAGCCGGGCCCGGGCTGGGCCTGTCAAGCTTGTGCTGGGAGCGTGAAGTCGAGGAACTTCGGTGGTTCGGGCAGGTCAAGAGCGCGCAGGATGTGGTGCTGGCCGGGGGTGGCCGCAGAGCGCTGGGCGACGCGGCCGTCGGCGAGGGTGACCAGGTGCATGCGGTCGAGTTCGTGCCGCAGGTGTTGCCCGGCGCTCAAGATCCCCATCTTGGCGGCGTTCACGACGCCGTTGAAGAACCGGGCATTTTGGGCGTTGTCGTGGGGAAGGTGCCGGTCCACGTGGGCGAGGTGCCGGACTCAAGGCAGATTTTCGGCGGTGATTGCTGTCTGCGGGCAGGCGCGGGCCGGGAACGGCGCGGGCGGCTTAGCCGGCCGGGGCCATGGTCAGCAGCCGGCCGCGGGTCACCACGTTGATACGCGCCCACCAGCTGGTGTGCTCCAGCCCGTGGCGGCGGCCAAGGACCAAGGCCGCGGCCGCCAGATGCTCCAGCGCGGCACCCAGCTCGTCGGTGCGGGCCCAGCACAGCAGCTCATCATGCCGGATGCCAGGACGGCGCGGATGCCGGTGACGCGCAGCCGCATCGCGGACCGGCGGGCCGCGCGGATCCAGCCGCGGACCGTGCCGGCCGGGACGGCCAGGCCGGCGGCGATGGGCCGGTGCCCGTACCCACGGGCAGCGGCGGCCAGGGCCTGCCCGATCAGCCCGGCGGCGTAAGCGCGGCGCGGCAGCAGCCCGGCGTCCAGCACGACATGGGTAGCGCCGCAGCCGGTGCACAGCGCCCGGTCCGGGCGGACAGTCAGCAGCGCGCCGCCGGTGCCGCGGACGGTGCGCTCGCAGGCATGCCCCCACGGCCGCAGCGGCTGGCCGCAGCCCGGGCAGCCCAGCATCCGGCGGGCCAGGGCGACCCCGGCCGCCGTGGTGTCGAAGACCTCGATCATCGCCCATCCCGCCAGGATCGGCCCGGCCGTCTCGTCCGCACCAGGGGCAGCTGGCGTTGCAGCGTGCCACCCGCGACGGCCCGCGCAACCCGGGGCGGCCCGCTCGCCCGGTACCGGCACCTGGCCGACACCGGGACCCGCCGCCCGCGCACCAGGCCGCAGGTCACCAACACCCCGGATCGCTCATCGGCACGGTGCCGCCGCCAACGAACCCACCTGGCCCGGGGTCACCATCTGGGGTGCCCGGTGCCGCTACAGCCTCTCACCATGGAAATCCTGAGCGCCGCCGGCAACAGCAGGTTGCGCCAGGTGCCGCCGGTGGCGTTCTCGGCGACCCGGGCGAGCAGGAGCGCCAGCCAGCACAGCTGGACGTGGGCGCGGATGCGGTCCTCGCGGTAGTGGAACACCGGCCGCAGCGCCAGCGCGCCCTTCATGTCCCGCCAGCCGCGCTCGACCGCGATCAGCTGCTTGTAGGCGGCGGCGAGATCGTCGGGGGTGAGGGTGAGGTCGGAGGTGCGCAGCAGCCACTTGCCGTCCAGGTGCCTCTCGCGGGCGATCGCGGCGTGGCCGATGCGCAGCAGCCCGGTCTTGGTGCGCCGCAGGAACCGGCGCAGCCCGGGCTTGTCCCGTAGCTGCCCGGCGAGCTCGTCGCGCTTGCCCGCGGGCGTTCCAGGAACCGGGAGATCGAGGCGACCAGCCGGGTCAGCGCTTCCCGGCCGGCCCTTGTCGGCCCGGCCGAAGTTGTCGATCACCTTGGCGACCGGGCTGCCGGTCCGCGGGTGCCGCCCGTGCGCCAGCTGCAGGTACGGCACCACGGTGCCGTACCGGTTCCTCCGCCGTGACTCTCGCAGGTACCCGCCTACAAGCCAAACCGTCACAGCAGCCCAAGGTAAGTGACACGCCCGAATTCGTTCGCCTACGCCCTGCCGGGTCCCAAGGCACCTCGCACGTTCCCGACCAGGGGAAACGATCGTGATCAAGCCCTGATGTGCCTACGAACTGCGGAAGTCCGGCCCGGGTTGTCTTGCGAAACGATCTGTCGGCCGGGTCCCAGTTTTTCTGGCACCTACCGGCACTGCCGGTTGATCTGCCTGGCCTGGATCAGCGGCCGGTTTCACAGGTCCGACGGCCAGCGGGTGCGTGCCATCCCTCAAGGTCAGGAAGGGATGGCTGTGACCTCGTTGAGAAATGCGCCATCACCGGCGGGGTGGACACCCACGCCGACGTGCACGTCGGCGTGGCGCTGGACCCCATCGGCGGGCTGCTCGGTGTCCGGGAGTTCCCGGCCACGCGGGCCGGCTATGCCTGGCTGCTGGACTGTCGTGCCCCGGAAGCTGGGTGCCGTAGTCATCGTCGACGCGCCGCCGCGTCCCGGTGAACTTCCCACGTGTGCTCCTCGTCATCCAGCGGGTGATCATGCTCGAGGTGACGGAGGGCCGGCTAGCAGCCGCCCGGCGCTTACTTCACCTTGGTCATGATCTTCAACCACTTCCCGTCCGCGTAATACAACGTGTGGTAATTGCCCTTTTGGGTGGCCTTGATCTCCCAGAACTGCCAAGCCGTGGGAGAAGCGTGGCCGCTGCGCTCGAAAACGCGCTTGCCCTTCACGTTGTACACGCCCAGCCAGTAGTAGCGGGAGCCTCCGCTATACGCCTGATACCAGACGCCGACCTTCATGTCCTGGCCGAGGTGGATGGTGCCGCCGTCGTAGTTGACCAGGACATCGGCGGAGGCCGCCGGTGCTAGCGCCATACCGGCCCCCAGTGCCGCCGTGGTGGCAAGCGCTCCGCTCGCGATGATCTTGTTGATCCTCTTCATGATCTCCACTTCCCCGTCGCCGCCTCGGTGCCCGAGCCTCCTGCCCCGGCGGCGGAACACCTAAATACAGGGTCGCACCGTTTTGAGGGGCTCCGTACCGACAGGCCGTGGGCCGAGCCGGTGGGCGCCTATTCAGGCGAGCGGGACGTGGCAAGTCGGGCGTAGTGGATCCGTCTCGACCGCGATAGAACCATGCGAGGTCGTAACGTCAGCACCACATGCTCGGCCAGCTCCCTGGGCGGCCCGGCTCAACCTCGGCGTGATGACCGGCAGCAGTTGTACCGAGCCGGCCGAGCCCCGCGAAGCAGACTGGTGGGCTCGGGTCCTTCGGCTACGGCGGCTGGGACCACGCGCCCCCGACGTGATGGTTGGACCGGCGCACGGCGTGGACGTCGGCGTGGTGCGGGTGGCACCAGGCACGGTGATGGCCCTGACCTCAGATCAGGTCTTCATCTTCCTCGCCTACGGCTGGCAGCGGGCGGCATGGTTCGCGGTCCACATGCTGGCCTCCGACGCGGCCACCAGTGGGCTTCCAGGACCGGGCCGGCGGCCTTGCCATCAGCGAGCGGACTGGAGCTAGGGTCTGGCTACCGGCGACGCCCTTGGGGCGGGTTACCAGTTCGGCAGCCCGCCGCACGACGAGGCCGAAATGATCGGCGGCGGCGCCACCGTGGATGATGTTTCCCCAGTTCAGCGAGGAGGCGGTGGCCGCGGCGGTCACCCTGCTGGCCCGGTTGATCGCCGTGGCGGCGGGCGCGGAAGGGGACGGCGAAGAGTTACACCGGCCTGATCGCCGCCTCGCACCGCGCGCGAGCGGCCGTGATCTATGTCCGGCAATCGACCACCACCCGCCAGTACGACCTGGTAGAACTGGCGGCCCAGCTGGGCTGGCCACGTAGCGCGATCCGGGTCGTCGATGCCGACCTGGGGGTGACCGGCTCGGTGCTCGGGCAGCGGGACGGGTTCGAGTCGCTGGTCGCCGAGGTGGCCCTCGACCAGGTCGGGATCATCTTGGCGCTGGAGGTCTTCCGGCTGGCCCGCGACAACGCCTCCTGGTACCGGCTGCTGGACCTGGCCGGGGCCTGCGACACCCTCGTCGCCGACGCCGACGGCATCACCAATGGCGCGCCCTCGTCCTGCGCGGCAACCTGTCTCCCGTCGTCGTCCGGCTGCGGATGGCCTGGCGGCGGCGATACTTCAAGCACGCCCGGCGGATCGGCGCGACATCACTGCCTGGCGTGACGGCAGGCCGGCGCCGATCGCCATTGCCTTGGCCGGGCCAGGCGGATGATTTGAAACCGCTGCCCACTAGCGACGGATCCGTCCCGACGGAGGTCCGGCCAGCGGTGCCCGACGAGCTCGCTGAGCGGCGCGTCGTCTACGGGCCGACTGCGGACTGGACCAGCATGCGGGACTCCCCCAGGCCACCGCTGCCGACCGGCCATGACTCCACGCCGCGCCCGCGCCGACCGTGGGATCCGCCGGCCGGCTCCGGGGACCATAAGTGACCGACCCGCCGCAGGGCCGCGACGGCTCGCCGTCCGCCGCGGCCCTCGCCGTCCACGTCAACGAGCTGCGCCGACGGATCGAATCGGTGGCCAGCTGGGTAGATTCGCTGGCCACCGCGCAGCGGGAACACGCCGCAGTGCTGGACGGCATCACCGAACTCCGCGACCAGGTCGAGCAGATCCTCGCCACCCTCACAGGGGAAGACGAGGCTTTACCGGCCGAGTGGTTCTGGCTCAGGATGAACGAACAGGTGCGCGAGGAGAAGCTCGCTGAACTGTTCGACTGGGTCCAGACGCTGCTCCGCACCCAATACCCCGGACTACCTCGCGGACCAGATCAGGCCCTGCTGGCCAAACCATCCCGAGGCCAGATGGGAACTGTCCTGGCTCTACCAGCAGTGGTCCCTCACCTACCTAGCCAAACAATCAGCCCTGAGAGACGCGGCGGAGTGGCACGACCGCTGGTCCCCCGGCGTGATCCGCCGTCTGAGCGCCGTCATGAGCTGGTGCGAGGGAACTTGCCAGCGCCAGCACGGCCTCAAGCCGGCTGGAGATTCGCTAAGTCAAGTACCGCCATGATCCTGCAACTCTCAGCGCATTTCATATGCGCACGTGAACGAAACCAGCCCTGACCTGACCCCGCCTCCTCTTGTAGCCGCGCCTCGTTCGCCGCCATCTCCGCACCCGGCCGGCCAGGTACCGCCAGCGGCGAGGCAGACGGTGGGCGCATGCCTGGCCGCGAGCGGCGGCCAGACTCAGCGGTGTTGCGCGGCGTTAGCGGTGCTGTGCGCTCTTGAGCTCGAAGGCGAGCACGATCTGGTTGATGCCGTTAAACAGCGCTAAGACGCCGACCCAGATGATCAGCAGCGCGGCGCGGACAGTGACCAGCTGTTGAGACGCCCAGAAGCCGATGAAGATCGCCAGGATGCCCGCGACCATACCCAGCCACCAGGCGGGGTTGATGATCCTGGACTCGATCGAGGTGATCAGGACGAAGGCCCCCTGCAAGATCAGCAGCAGCCCGACGGCCGAGGCCAGAGCCCAGAAGGTGCCGATCGGGTTGACAAATGCCCAGATCGCTGCGGCGAGGAAGACGATCCCCATCAGCACGTGCGCCCACCGCCAGCCCTGCCGCACGTAAGCGATGAAGAACTCATTCGCCATCGCCGCCAGGAAGACCACCCCCAGCAGCACCCCGACGGTTGCGGCCGAGGTGGTCGTGAACCTCAGCACGATCACCGAGATGATCAGCCAGGCGATCCCGGTCAGCAGCAACAGCCACCACGGGCCCGCCATCCGCCACAGGCTGGCCCGGGCCTCCGATCGCAGTTCGTCTGCGCGGTCGTGCGTTGCCTGCGGATTGACGCTCATCGCGCTTGCCTCCTCAAGGCTCGCGGGAGCGGGCAGCTGCGGCACGGCGGGCGGCGGACCGTCTCTAGTCCCACCGGCATGCGACTGGCCGCGTTTCCTCCCGCCCCGGGCCGCCAGCTCCCGCCGGCGCCTCGTTGACCCGAGGCTTTGTGACATGCTGGCAGCCGACTGCGCTTTCCAGGCAGGGCCAAAGGTCACACGACGGCAGGGCTGGCCGTCGCATTTCCACGCCGGCCTCATTTCCACGCCGGCCGGGAAGTACGGAGGTCTAACCAGAGCCAGGCCGAGCGGGCCTCCGCGCGGGCATCCGCAGCCATATGCCCGTTCCGGGGCGGTGGCCCCCGATCAGCTCGTCCGCGACGCTGCCGCTTGGACGCTCCCGCCGACGACGGCTGGACGGTCAGCGCCACGCCGCAGACACGAGGGGAAATGCGGAACCCGGCACGGCTGCCACACACGGTACCGAGGGCGGTGGCGCGCTGGGGTCGGAGGCCTGGGCCGCCGAGAGCCCCGGCCAGATCAACGCCCTCACCATTGTCCCTGGACCGGGCCACCATCCGCGCGCTAGCGTATTCCGCCGCACTCGGCCAGCCCGCGGTCGCGCTGCACATCAGCCCGACCGCAGAATAGGCCGGCCGGTTCCTCGGTTACTGGCGGGCATGGGGAGACCACCTGCCTCCTGAGGTCATCGTCTCTCCGCGCCGAGCTGGGGTCGCGCCGCTGGTCAACTACATCTGGACGCGGCACCGGCAGCGACCGCACCTGACGCTGACGGCTTGCCGTATCGCCGAGCACGGTGACAACCTGCTTTACCGCTTCTCCGTCGCCCAGCCGTTCACCCGCACGCTGGGGGAAATGACCGACTGGCGCACCAGGCCGCCGGAGATGACGACCCCGTTGCTGACCAGGCTGTCGATCGCGCGGCCGACCCGGTCGCCGGCCTCGTGCACGAACTTGGCCGGCGGCAGCGACGGCACGTTCGTGAGGACCGGACCAGCGGTCGTTGTACAACCGGCTCCACAGCGACAGGTCCATGTGCGCCTCGAAGTAGGGGTCGAGCGTGCCGACGTCGTGCCAGTAGCCGGCATCCCGCCCGGTCGCGCCAGGGACCTTGTTGAGGGTGAAGTCATACGCCTGCCGCAGCCCTTCCGCACCAGCATCGGGATGATGTTGCCGCCCATGTCACGCCGGCCGGAATCCTCAGCGGCGTCCTTGCGTAGCGCGTCGACGAGCACGTCGGTGCCGAACACCTAGTTGCCCATCGAGGCGTAGGACTGCTCCGGGTTGCCGGCATGGCCGACGGGTCGGCGGGCTTCTCCAGGAGCGCGTCCACCGTCCTGCCGTCCGGGCCGACGCTGACGACGCCGAACGCGGAGGCCTCGCGCCGTGGCACGGGATGGCGGCCACGGTCACCCCCGCCCCGTTGCTCACGTGCTGGTCGATCATCTGCTTTCGGGTCCATGCGGTACACGTGATCGGCGCCGAAGGCGATCACGATGTCCGGCTTCTCGTCGTTGATCAGGTTCATCGACTGGCAGATCGCGTCGGCCGAGCGCCCGTGTACCGGTACGGCCGAGCCGCTGCTGGGCCGGGACCGGGGTCACGTAGTTGCCGAGCAGGGCGCACATCCGCCAGGTGGTGGAGACGTGACGGTCCGAGCCATGGTTCTTGTACTGGGTCAGGACGCACATCTTGAGGATGCCGCCGTTGGCCAGGTTGGACCGGGCGAAGTCGATCAGCCGGTACAGGCCGCCGAACGGCACCGCCGGTTTGGCCCGGTCCGCGGTCAGCGGGCTCAGATCAGACGGGCCTCTGCTCCCCGGCGAGGACGATGCCCAGGGCTGAAGGGTGTGCCATGCTCGGTCCTCCTAAGTGGCTTGTTGCCGCTTGCCGTCATGCTCGCGCGGACCGGGCGGAACGGGGAAGAGCTCTTCCTGGGAGGCCGCGGGAGCTTCCGGCTCCGGCGGGGACGGCGCGGTGGCCTGCCAGATCTCCTTGACCAGCACCTGCAGCGCGCCGGCGGTCGGGATGGCCAGCAGCGCCGCGACGAAACCGCCGAATATGCCGCCGATCAGGCTGCCGATCGAGGCGCCGACCAACACCGCGGTGAACACGAGCAGCGGGTTGATCCGCACCGTCTTGCTCATGACCACCGGATTCAGGACGTGGTTCTCGATCTGGGTGTAGACGAGGAACACGATCGCGGTGACGATGCCCGCGGTGAAGCTATGGATGAACGCGAACAGCACGGTGGGGATGCCGGCCAGGGCCCCGCCGATCATCGGCAGGAAGTCCACCAGCGCGACCCACAGGCCCCACAGTAGCGGGAACGGCACGCCGAGAATCAGCAGTGTCACGTACACCACGATCCCGGCGATGAGCGAGGTCAGCAGGTTGCCGAACATGTACCCGGTGACGGTCCGGCTGATGTCGGCCGCGATCCGGGTGACCGTGGCCTTGTGGCCCGGGGTCATCTGGCCGAGCGTCCAGTTCCACATCTTCGGGCCCTCGAGCAGCAGGAGCAGGACCAGGATGAAGATCGTGAACAGCTCGATCAGCAGGGAGACCGCGCCCTTGCCGAGTGTCAGGGCCGGCTTGCTGAGCGACTGGGCGTAGCCGACCAGCTTGGGCGTGTTCCGCTGCACCCAGCTCTGGATGTGGTACTTGGTCACGAGGTGGCCGATCCAGCCTCTGCCGTGCTGCGCGCTGGCGATGTAGCTGGGCATCCGGTCCGCCAGGTGGGTGATCCCGTTCACCAGCGGGACGCCGAACGCCACGGCCAGGCCGATAAAGACCAGCGCGCCCCACAGCGTCACGATCGTCACGGCGAGGCCCCGGCGCGGGACCCGCCGCTGCACTTTAACCACGACCGGGTGGAGCAGCAGCGCGACGAACCCCGCCACGAGGAACAGCAGCACGATGTCCCGCAGCCGGTAGATCAGCTTGCCGGCCAGGTAGGTGGCGACGACCACCCCGACCGTGACCAGGATGGTCCGCAGCGGGACGTGCCGCTGGCCGGCGGCCTGTAACAGGCGCGCTAGGCGGCCTCGCGGCGGCGGCTCATAGCTCATATGACCAGCATGCCAGGTCCGGCCGCTGACTCACTATTTGCTTCCTCCCTTGCTTTGCACGAAACGGTCAGCCCGTGCCCGGCACCTGCCTTCGCGGCTCGCCCAGGACATGCGACGGCCGAGGGCCTGGCCGCCCCGCGCGCCATCGCCGAGACGCAGCTGTCGCCGGCCGGGCAGCTGCCGGTCGCCATGGCCGTGGACATGCTCACCGCGCTCGACGCCCACCTCGATGCCCTGCGGCGCCTGCTGCTGGAGGCGGCCCGGCACGTGACCGGCGCGAAAGTCCTCCGGCACCGCCTGTACGGGGTGGGGCCGATCACCGCGCTAGCGCTGACCTGCCGGCTCGGCGGCGCGGGCGGTTCTCCTGCGCGCGCAAGGCAGCCCGGTTCGCCGGGCTGGACATCACCGTGTAATCCTCGGCAGGCAAGCGCTCCCCCAAGCACCTGTCCCGGCAAGGCCCCGAGCTATCGCCTTTTCGTCGGCACTCGCCGTGTCCGGGTGTATGAGTGTCGCGTTTCACCGGCGGTCACGGCGCGCGGGCGGAGCGGGTTGCGGTGCCGCCGTTGCGCCTGCTTTCGGATGTGAGAGCGGGTCACGGGTGTGGCGCACGTCACATGAATGGGCTGGGCTCGCGGTGTCTGGCCGGGGAGCGGCCGCGGGGCGGTTCGCCTTCAGCTGCGCGGACCGGCACGCCTGCTCGATGGGTGGCGGCCCCGAGATCCGCCGCCAGCTAGCCGAGACCGAGCAGCTGATCGAACATCGCACGGCCCGGCACCAGGCCCGCTACGGCGAGTCGATGAGCTAGGGCAACATCTGGCTCGAACAGCGGCTGGCCGAGATCGCCAGCATGCGCCGGAGATCGCCGCACTGGAAGCTCAGCCCGATGGCACCAGCGTCGGCCGCGGCGACGGGGTCCGCGGCAGGCCCGGCTACCAAGGACGGCCCCGTTCCGGTTACCATCACCACCCGGTCGCGGCCGTCATAAGCCGCGTTCATCCGGCGCATCCCCGCAAGCGGCAGGACCAGGGAGGAATCTGGGTGCGCGTGGCGTGGCGCGTCCGTTTTCGATCTTGCGTTCTGCATGATCGGGCTGCGGCCGACTTCCCCCTCGTCCCGGCCGCAGGATGGGGCCCGTGATGTCTGTCCAGCCGCGGCCGTGGCCGCAGCCCGCGCCGGAGATCGTCGCGGCCGTCGCGGCGATGTACCGGGGCAAACGCGCGCACCCGCTGCCGGTGATGGTGCGCGGCAAGCTTCGTGCATGGCTGTCCGATGAGCAGTTCGCGGGCGCCTACGAGGTGCGCGGCAAGCCAGGCTGGCCGCCGAGCCGCCTGGGCCTTGGTGACGATCTTCCAGCTGGCGGAGGACCTGACTGACCGGCAGGCCGCTGAGGCGGTACGCACTCGGATTGACTGAAAGTACGCGCTCGGCCTTGACCTGCCCGATCCCGGATTCGACGACTCGATCTTGAGTGAGTTCCGGGCCCGGGTCGCCGCCGGCGGCCTGCCCAGGTGGTGCTGAACACGCTGCTGGAGCGGCTGGCCGCTGACGGGCTGGTGCCGGCGGGCCGCAAGATGCGCACCGAATCCACCCATGTGATCGCCGCGATACCGGACCTGAACCGGCAGGAGCTCACCTAAGCGGCTCACATAAGCGGGAGGTGCGGCGCGCGTACAACGGGTGCTCATGCCGGACTCCGGCGTCGAGTCGTGGACGCTGCTCGGCGACGACCAGCTGCCGGTAGAGCCGGTGGAGCGGTTTCTCTCGTACCTGACGGCGATCGAGCGGTCCTCGAACACGGCGAAACCTACGCCCACGACTTGAAGTAATTCGGGGTGGTGATCGGGCGTCCGGGACGGAGGGTGACGGTGCAGTTGTGCCTGTTCCCTGTCCGCGACGGGCCGACCTGCGACGACACCAAGATCCAGCGATGTACCCCGGATAACTTCCGACTGGTTTGTCTACCTGACCAGGCACGGCCTCGACTGGCGGTCGGTGCCGGTGGAGGACGTCGCGGGTTTTGTGGCGTGGCTGCGGCTGCCGCCGACGGCCCGCGACGGGACGTCCTGCTGCTGGTGATCGACGGGATGAGCCTGGCCGCGAGTACCGAGCTGCCGGCCTCCGCAACCGAGGCCGGCTGGATCTAGTTGACCGGGTGCGGTGGCCCAGTTGGCGTGCTGGCTGCGTTGCCCACTCTCACGCAGGTGAGCCGGGCGTCGCTGTTCGTTGGCCGCATCACCGTCGGCCAACAGGCCGAGGAGCGGGCCGCGCTGGCAGCCGCCTTCGGGCCGCAGGCACGGTTGTTGCACACGGCCGATCTGCGTGCCGGTTCCGGTGCCAGCGTGGATCCGGCGGTGGTCGCCGCACTCGATGACCCGCCCGTGCCACTGGTCGCGGCCGGTGTCAACATCATCGACGCTGCGCTGGACCGTGGTGACCCCTGCGCGTGGAGATCAACGCTCGGATGCGCCGCGCCAGCGGGGTAGCAATAGGTCGTCGCCACGGATTGTAGGGTTCGCGCGGTTGATGAAATATGGGCATATGGAGCAGAGCGGCATGTCGGTAGGCGGTGGTGAGCATTGGATGGCGCTGGAGGGTGGCGCCGACGGCTCGCCTGCCGGTGGGTTGTACACGAGCCGGTTTGCCGGCATCGGCGCGTCGGTTCCGGAGCGGCGGTTGAGTTCTGAGGAGTTGATGGCGAGCACGAAGTACGAAACCGATATCGAGCTCGAGCGGCTGACGGGCGTCCGCGAGCGCCATATCGTCGGCGAGGGCGAAGACTCCTACACGCTCGCGCTCGGTGCGGCGCGCGACGCTCTGGCGCACGCGGACTGTGCAGCGGAGGACCTCGACATGCTCCTGGTGTCGAGCATCAGCCGCCACGTCGGGGGCCTGCGGGTGCAACTCGAGCCGCCGGTGAGCGTGTCGCTGAAGGCGGCGCTCGGCGCCCAGCGCGCGATCAGCTTCGACATCTCCAACGCGTGTGCGGGGATGATGACCGGCGTGTTCATCCTCAACGACCTGGTCCGGCAGGGCCGGATCCGCCGGGGGATGGTTGTCAGTGGCGAGTACATCTCAGAGCTGGGGCGCAGTGCCGCACAGGAGGTGCGCACGGTGATGAGCGACCAGCTCCCCTCGCTGACACTCGGCGACGCTGGTGCCGCGGCGATCCTGGAGCGGGCGCCGGAGGGCGCTCCGGGCATCGAGGTGGCCGGTTTCACCACGTTGTCCGAGCACAGCCGCCTGTGCGTGGCGTTCCCGGCGACGATCGGCCCCGGGGTGACAATGCATACCGATGCCCGGGAGATTCACCGGGCGGCGACAGAGGACGCGGTCCCGATGCTGCGCGAGGTGCTCGATCAGGCCGGGCTCAAGTTCAACGAGATCGACTATCTGATCCCGCATCAGACCTCCGCGCGGGCGATCAAGAAGGGGGTGGAGGAGTTCTCTGCGGGCCTCGGTTCAACGCCGAAACACGTGGTGATCACGGTCGACGAGCTGGGCAACACGGCGTCGACGACGCATTTCGTCGCGCTGAGCAAGTACCTGAGGGAGGGCCGCTTCGCCCCAGAGGATAGGGTCTTGCTGCTTTCCCTTGCTTCGGGCATCGAGGTCGGTATCGTGATTTTCAAGGTCGATCAGCTGGTGGGGCGCTATGGGCACGATCATTGAGGCGACCGCCACGGCGACCGCGGACGGCGGGCCGTCCGCGGGGGCGTTGAAGCTCGCCGACGCCGCCGCCCGTTCGTGCCTGGAGCGCGCGCACCGGACCGCCGAGGAGGTGCAACTGCTGATCAACGCCGGCGTTTACGCCGACGACAGCATCAGTGAGCCGGCGATCGCGTCCTTGATCCAGGAGGACATCGGCGCGAACCCCGAGCAGCAGATCGGCGCGGGTCAGGGAACGTTCTCGTTTGACGTCCGCAACGGGGCGTGTGGCCTGTTGACGGGCATTCAGCTGGTTGACGGCATGCTCGCGTCGGGGACGGTCCAGCTCGGGATGGTGGTCGCGAGCGACATCGACCCGGAGCCCGGTGTCTCTGAAGGGTTCGGCTTTCCCGCGGTCGGCGGCGCGGTGCTGTTGAGCGCGGATGGCTCCCGTCCGGGCTTCACGGGCTTCCAGTTCGCGACGTTCCCCGAGTTCGCGGAGCTGTTCCACAGCTACGTCGACTGGCACCAGGACGCCCGGGGCGGGCTCGACGGTCACGGCCGGAACGTCCTCAGCGTCGAGATCGCTGACTCCTATACCGTCCGGGCGCTTGATTGCGCCGAGTCGACCGCCCGCGAACTGACGGGCGCGCAGGCACTCGACCCCGGCGGGGTCGACCTGCTCATCGCGACGGGGTCGGTACCGGGGTTCGGCGACGCACTGGCGAAGCGGCTGGGGGTGTCCGGCGACCGGGTCGCGTCGCCTGCGGACGGCCTCGCCGGCGCGCACACGGCCGCCCCCGCTGTGGCGCTGCAGTCGGTGCGACTCGCTGAAGCGCGCACGGCACTGTTCGTCTCCGCGGGCGCGGGGATCACAGTGGTGGCCGCGCTCTACCGGGCATGATGAGCGTGAGCCGGCAGCGTGCCCGAGGCGCGAACGTCGCCCGGCTGCAAGCGCTGCTCGCGCCCGCCGACAGCGGCGCGCCGCGGATCGCGCCCGCCCGCCCGCACCAGCTGCGACCGCTGGCGAGGATCGTGGCCGAGATCGCGGGGCGCGTCACCGGCAGCGGCCCGCCGAACATCTTCACCACGCTCGGCCAGCACCCGCGCCTGTTCCGCGCGTGGCTGCGCTACTCGGCGCAGCTGATGCCGTTCGGCAAGCTGCCGCGACGCGACAGCGAGCTGGTGATCCTGCGGGTCGCGTGGCAGTGCCGCGCGGCGTACGAGTGGCACCAGCACGTGCCGATCGCGCTACGCGTGGGACTAACGCCGGACGAGGTCGCGAGCGTGGCCGACAGTCCCCCGGCAGCTGGGTTCACGCAGCGTCAGCGGGCGCTGCTGGCCGCCTGCGACGAGCTGCTCGCCCGGCGCGCGATCTCGGACACGACCTGGAGCGCCTTGAAAGCGAGTCTCCGCAAATCCGAGGCGATCGAATTGTGCCTGCTGATCGGGCACTACCAAGGCCTGGCCTCCGCGATCAGCGGACTCGCGATCCAAACCGAACACGGCTGAGTGCCGATGGGAGCGGCATTGACGAGTGGCTCGCTGGGATCCGGGCTCACGGTTGCTGTCACGGGCGCGACGGGGGAGATTGGAAGATCGTTCGTCCGCGCTCTTGAGCTCACGCCTGAGGTTGGGCGGGTGCTGGCGATGGCGCGGCGGCCGTTCGATCCGGGCGAGCTAGGGTGGAAGAAGACCCGGTACCGTCAGGGGGACATCCTTGACCGGGCCGCGGTCGACGAGCTGGTTGCGAAGGTCGACGTCGCCGTACACCTTGCCTTCATTGTGGTCAAGGCCACAGTAGCAAGCTATCGGATCAACATTGAGGGATCGCGCAATGTGTTCGAGGCGACCGCGGCTGCCGGGGTCCCCAGGCTCCTTTACACCTCGTCGGTGGCGGCCTACGGCTACCACGACCACGACGGGCCGCTCACCGAGGACATGCCGGCCCGCGGTACAGAGCGTCACGCGTACTCCCACCAGAAGGCCGAGGTCGAGCGTGTGCTAGATGAGGCGCTCGCGGGTTCCGCTACTGACGCCTATGTGTTCCGGCCCTGCGTCGTCGCCGGGCCCGAGGCCCCGGCGCTACTGGACCAGCTTCCATACCTGCGCCTTGAGCACAAGCTACCGGCCGCCGCGCTGCGAGCACTCGGGCGGGTGCCCGCAGTCAAGCCGGTGCTGCCCGACCACGGCGTGCCGTTCCAGCTCGTCCACCACGACGATGTCGCCGCGGCATTGGTGACAGGCGTGCTGGGCGAGGGCAACCCAGGCGTCTACAACCTCGCCGGGTCCGGCGAGGTCCGATGGTGCGACGTCGCCAAAGAGCTCGGCTGGTACACCGTCCGGATTCCCCGGCGCGCGATCGACGTGACCGCCCACATGGTCGGCCGGATCCCGCTGCTCGCGGTCGAAGCAGGCTGGCTCGAGGCGGTACGCGTCCCGATGCTGATGGACTGCACCCGCGCTCGCCAACAGCTGGGGTGGCAGCCGGGATACGACGGCCGTCAAACGCTCCACGAGCTAGTGGCGGCGCGCAGGTGAGGAACGATCTTTTGCCCGGGCGCATCGGCGACGCCGGATCGTCCCGAGACCCTGCAGAGATTGATCGTGGCCCGTTGATCTTCTTGCCCGCATCGATCCCTGGCGGGTTTCGGGCACGTTGGATGAGGTCTCGACCGACTGGGCGCCGGTCAGCGCGGCGGTTGGCTCGGGCGCGCGCTGCGCCTGCTCGCGGACCTTCCGGCGGAGCAGATCATGGATCTGTTCGGTGGTGCCGTCCTTGGCCCACATGCTGAAGTAGGTGTGCACGGTCTTGTATGGCGGGAAACCAAGGGGAAGCAGGTTCCATGCGCAGGCTGCCCGGTTGATCCACGAGATGGCGTTGACGATCTCGCGGAGATCATGCCCGGGTTCCTTGATCCCGATGCCTCGCCGGGCGGCCCGCCAGCCGGCCAGGATCGGCTCTATCAGCGCCCAGCGCTCATCGGACAGGTCGGTTGAATAAGCACGTCGGGGGGTCACGGGGACCGCTTTACTGGCCAGCGGCGGCGACCGCAAAGACCCCAAGGTAGATCTTTTAGAGCGACCTGCCAAACCACCAGCAACCCAAACAGGACGCCCTCTAAGACAAGGATTTCTGGCCCGATCCGGAACGACATCTCGAAAGGCCTGCGGCTGATGAACTACCCCTTCGATACCAGCGGCATCGAGGGCGGCGCCGGCGGTCCCCGAAGGTACCGCTCGCTTCCCCAGAACCTCGTGCAGACCCTGCGCCGGGCGGTCGACCGGCACCCCGCCGGCGAGGCGCTGGTAGAGCTAGGCGGGGACCGGGTGACCTACACCCAGCTGTGGGACCGGGCGGCCCGGGTGGCGGGCGGGCTGCGAGACGCGGGGGTGCGGCCCGGCGACCGGGTTGCCCTTCGGCTGCCGAACGGCATCGACTGGGCCCTGGCCTTCTGGGGGACCGTGCTGGCGGGCGCGGTCGTCGTTCCGGTGAACTTCCGTTTCGCCCCGGAGGAGCTGGCCTATGTACTGGAAGACTCCGGTGCCGGGTACGTCGTCGAGCCCGAGGTCCCGCTCCCGTATGGCAACCCGCTGGCCGTCGAGGATCAAGGGCGTGACGATCTCGCCGGCATCTTCTACACCAGCGGCACGACGGGGTTTCCGAAGGGCGCTATGACGACCCACGACAATTTCCTGTCGAGCGTCGAGAACGTCATCCGCTGCGCCCAGCTCGATCGCACCGAGGTGTGGCGGACGCTCATCTCCGTCCCGTTGTTCCACGTCACCGGCTGCGACACCCAGCTGCTGACCATGGCCGGCGTGGCCGGGACCTCGGTCCTAATGCCGGCCTTCCACGTGAAACAGTTCCTGCGGGCCATCCCCGGGGAGCGGGTCTCGTTTCTCGTCACCGTGCCCGCCATCTACTGGCTGGCGATGCACCAAGCGGAGTTCGCCGGAACGGACGTCTCGACGGTGCGCTCGCTCAGCTACGGCGGCGCGCCAATCGCCCCGGACCTGGTGACCCGCATCCAGGAGAACTTCCCCAGGGCCCGGGTCGGCAACGGGTTCGGCCTCACCGAGACGGCTTCGGTGGCCACCTACCTGCCCCACGAGCAGGCGGCCGGTCACGCCGACTCGGTCGGGTTCCCGGTGCCCGTTGTCGATGTGCGGGTGGCCAGCCCTGACCCGGCGACAGGAGCTGGGGAGCTCCTCATCCGCGGGCCGAACGTGGTCGCTGGGTACTGGCGCAAGCCGCAGCAGACAGCGGAGACCTTCGTGGACGGCTGGCTGCACTCGGGTGACATCGCGCGGGTCGACGACGACGGTCTCGTCTACATCGTCGACCGCCTCAAGGACATGATCAACCGCGGCGGCGAAAACGTGTACTGCATCGAGGTGGAGAATGTCCTCGGTGCTCATCTCGCCGTCGGCGAGGTCGCCGTCGTGGGCGTGCCCGATGTGATGATGGGCGAAAAGGTCGGCGCCGTCGTCGTGCTGCAGCCCGGGCACACCGTGGAGCCGCACGAGCTGGTCACCTTCGCGGCCAGGCATCTGGCTGACTTCGAGGTGCCGCAGTACCTGGTCGTCCGGTCCGAACCGCTGCCGAAGAACCCCGGCGGCAAGATACTCAAGGCACTGTTGCGCGAGCAGACCGAGTGGGGAAAACCGCTCCGCTGAGCGGAGCCGGCCATCGGCTCCCGCCGGCTCTGCGCACCGGCGCGGCGCTCGCCGCCTTGGGCACGTTCGCAGCGCTCGGCGTCGGCCTCGGCCTGCTCAACCGCAGTCGGCGGACCGCCGCCAACGTCGGCGCCTGCCGAGCGTGGCGCGGCCGAGATCGGCCCGGGAGGCCAGCTGACCACCCGCCCGCGCTCGCTCGTCCTGCTTCTCGCCCAGCCGTCTTGACCGCGGCGAATCCGGCACAACGCAGTACGCGGCAGGCCGCCGGTACCTGGGCGCGCGGCTGCCATCGAGGCGCTGCTGGACGGCCACCAGCCGCAGCGCCGCCTGAGCGCACCCGCCACCTGGCGCTCGGGGGATTCGGCCGCGCCCCGGGGATGCTCCTGGAGCTGGAGGTGGCCGGCGTCCGCCTGGCGGCTGCACGATACCCATGTTCTGGGCGAGCGAAGGAAACCGGCCGGTAGCTAGCCACCACGCGCCATTGGAGCAGTCGACGCCCCCGGCCGTTTGGGTAGTTGCACCGTTGTCGTTATGGGCTCTCCCCAGCTACCTGGCGGCTGGGGGGACCCTCGGGCGTGCTGGGCCAGATGGCACGTGCACGCTGCACGAAGCTCTTGTGGTCTTGCCGCTTCACGGCGAGCCGACGCCAAGTCGCGATCGCACTCACGCCCGCAGCGACACCGGCGATCGATACGCCGCGGAACGTCGGGCCGGCTTTGCGCGAAATCAGCTGCGCCGCTGCAAGCAGCGACGCGGACGCGAGCAGGCCATCGACCAGATGGTCCACGGCGCCGTCCACATCACGCACCCGAAAGTCCATGCCCAGCTCTCCCGTCCGGGCACGCTCGAGCGTCGCCAGTAGCTGGTCAGGGAGCGACTCGACGAGGTGCTGCCACGACCTCGCGGTACGGACCGCGTGGCGCGCCATGCGCTTGGGGTCGAATCGGTCGGCCAGTATTTCGTTGATGTATGGCATCAGCAGCTCGGTGAGACGTACGTCCGTACCGAGACTGCGGCCAAGGCCCTGCAGCCGCAGCAGGACGCGAAACAGCAGCGCTAGATCCGCGGGAAGCACGAGGTGGTGGTCGTGCATCAGATGCATCCCGCTGCCCAGGATCCCAGCGATGTCCAAATGCGCCACGTCACCCAGGAAGTACCGGTGCAGCCAGACGTCGATGTCTGCGCGCAGGCGCAGCACATCGACATCGGGCGGCGGAGTCGTCATCTCGAGGATCGTGTCGGTGACATCTTCCACGTCGCGCGTAACGACCGCGATGACGAGGCTCTCCAGCTGCGCTCGGCGCGGCCCCGTGACGTAACCGACGTCACCGAAGTCGAGAATGCCAAGCCGGTTCCCGCTGAGGAGCAAGAAGTTTCCGGGATGCGGATCCGCATGGAACACGCCGTCGCGGAAGATCATCTCCAAGTAGATCTCAGCCGCCCGGTGCACGAACCTGTCGACGTCCCAACCGGCTGCCTCGAGCGCGCCGCGGTCGCTGACACCTTGCCCGGCAAGCCGGCTCATCGTCAGTACACGGGTACGGGAGAACCTGCGGTACGGAGCCGGGATGACGACGTCGGGCTCGGCGCCGAAGTTCGTCGTGAAGCGTTCCAGGTTCGCCAGCTCTTGGCCCATGTCGATCGCGCCGCGCATCATCTTGTCGAACTCGGACACCATGATGGTCGGACGGTATAGCGCGATCTCGGGATCTTGTTCCTCGAGGGACGCGGCGAGCGCGCGCATGAGTTCGAGGTCCTCTGCCACCTTCTGCTCGACGCCCGCATGAAGCACCTTCACGACGATGTCGGTGCCGTCGTGCATCGTTGCCCGGTGCACCTGCGCAACCGAACCAGAGCCCATCGCGTCCGCGTCGAAGGTGGCAAACAGCTCATCCATCGGCGCTCCCAACTCGGTGACGACGATGCCGCGCACGACTTCGGGCGGATCCGGCGCCACCGAGGTCTGGAGCTGCTCCAATTCCGCGGCGACATCCGGACCGACGAGATCGGGACGGAGGCTGAGCATCTGGCCGAACTTGACGAACGTCGTCCCGAGGTCGGTCGCAGCGCCCCGCAATCGTTCGCCGGGAGACAGTGCCACAAGGTCCGGGTCGGCGAGCCTTTGCGCGATCTTCACGCCGGGAATGGCGGTGACGCGGCTCGCGGCCCAAGCCGCGAAACCGTAGCGACCGAGAACGTTGACGATCTCCTCCAGCCGCCGGTGGTGCCTTGCGAAGGTTGCGGAGAGCTGGTCCATGTCGCTCCGAGTCGATTAGCCAGCTGGATGAGCCTACGTCCAAGCCGCAGGGTTCAAGTAGTATCCGCCACTATCGTGCGCGCCAGATGATACTCCGCAGCAAACACCCGTGACCTGCCGCCAGCGCACCAGCCTGATCCCGCTGCCGCGCTCGTGACGTGACCGGATCCTGATAGTCCTCCGTCGAGACAGTCGAGACCCCCGTAGAAGGTGAACCTCAGCGCGCCCCGGCCCGGCTCCGCGACCCGGCGGTGCCCCGACTGCTCCGCCCACGCCATCAGCCTGTCCCCGGCCGCCTCCCGCATTGCCCTCGGTCCAGCAGTCCATGCGGTAACCGTCGCCGTCATCACAACCTGCCCCTGCTGGCCAGACTGTCGGGCACAGTTCAGGATGTCACCACCGGTCAGGCTGCTGCGCGGTGCGCTGCCCGCGGCGGTCACTCGTCCGGAAGAGGTCCTCGACACCGCCTTCGGCATTGCCGAGCAGGGGCTGCAGGTCAGCCGACGCGTCGCACTCGAGGCGCTCGGGTAGCAGCCCGGCCCAGGGGCTGGAAGGTGCGGGTGGGCTGGTCGCGGCAGCCGCAGTGCCACGGCTCGGCGCCAGCCTGGCTTGCCGCGCACCCCTTAGCCGCCCACGAACTGCTCATCGGACAGCCACGCACCCAGCCGGTCACGCACACCATCACCGGCAGCGGGCGCTCGCGTTTGCCCCGGCACATCGCCGCGACGGCCGCGACGATCTCCGGCGCGGGCTGCGGCCACGGCCGCGGCTGGACAGACATCAAGGGTGCGGCTGCCCCCCCATTCACCCCGGAAGCTCCTCGTGGAGGAATCAGGCCGGAAACGACCTAAGGGAATCGGCCGGTGGATCGGGGCTAAGAGCATCGGCGTCTACCGGACTTCGCTGCTGCCCCACAAGCGTTTCGGCGCCGACGATCCCGCGGAGCTCCAGGGTGCTGACAAGCGGGCCGCTGCGAAGAAGGCGAGCCGGGGAGACGCGCTCGCGTTCGCGCAGGAAGCGCGTCCGCCCAGCGCAGCCGTTAAGAACAATGATGCATAACGGCTGCGCTGGCGTGGCACTGGGCATGCGCGTTCATGCAGTACGAGGTGGGCTCGTGGGCGACGGACCGCTGCACGAGCGGGCCGAGATCAGGCAGGCCTGGCCGGGTCGCCGGCGGCTGGCGACCCTTATCGGCTCCGGCGGCATGGCAAGACCCGCCTCACCCGCGCCGTGGCGATTGGCCTGCGCCGTGCTTTGGCTGACGGCGCGCATTTCGTGTCCCTGTGCTCGCTCGAGGATCACCGGCGAGCAGGGATGGACTCGGTGCTGGAAAGCTTCCGGGAGCCGGTCCTGCCGGGCCGTGACCTTAGGCTCTGGCCGCGGAGTGCGCGAAGACAAGAGCATAGGGAAGACCTTATGGAGCGAGGTGCCTGTGGCAGTTGCCGTCCCCCGCCGCAAGGAAAGCGCTGCCCTCCCGTCGCCAGTGACGGCGGCGGAGGCCGCCGCGCTGGGGCTGCTGACATCCCTGCCCGGCTGGGGAGCGGCACCAGGGGCCCGAGCGGTTGAAATGCTTCCGCTGTCTGAGGGCGTCCCCGCGCGGCGGTTCCCGATCGTCAATGTCTTGCTGGTCGCCGCCAACTTCGCGGTGTGGATCTTCTGTGAGCTTCCGCACCTCAACTCGGCGGTCTGCCACGCCTCGTTCTGCCCCGTGCACCGTCGACAACGCCCGCCACGCACCGGAGCCGTGGGGCGTGAGCTGGATCACCGCCACGTTCCCGCACGGAGGCTGGGACCACATCCTCGGCAACATGTTGTTCTTGGCGATCTTCGGCAAGAACGTCGAGGACGCCTTCGGGCCGCTGCAGTAGCTTGCCCTCTACTTCGCCGACGGCTTCGTCGCGATGATGACGCGGTCCGCGATGACCCTGCTCTTCGGCACGGCAGCAAACGCGCAGGTGCCGAACCTCGGCGCCAGCGGCGCCACCGCCGCCATGGCTGGGCGCTACTTCATCCTCTACCCAGGCTCGCGGATCCTCACGGTCGTGCCCTTTGTCCCGATCCCGGTCCCGGCCTGGATCTACCTCGGCCATCGCGCCCCAGGCGCGATAGCGAGAACCGAGGTCCGCCGTCCACTCCGAAAGGACATCGCAATGGGAAAGACCAAGGATATTCGCGAGGCGGTGGAAAGTGAGCTTATCGACGACCCGCTCGTCGACGCGGCCTGCATCACCGTCATGAACATCAACGGGGAGGTGGCGCTCAACGGCACGGTGCCGAGCTACCCGCAGTACCTGAAGGCGGCCGAGGCAGCATGGCGCATCGCCGGGGTGACCAATGTGCACAACCACCTGGAGGTGGTGCTACCGCCGGAAAACTACCGTGACGACGCCATGCTGACCACTGCGGCGAACAATGCGCTCGCGGCCAGCGCCACGGTGCCGGAAGGGGTCGAGGCGACCGCGGAGAAGGGCAACCTCAGGCTGACCGGCATGGTGAAGTACCGCAGTCAGTGCGCCGCCGCCGAATCGGCCGTTACCGGGCTGATCGGTGTCCGCAACATCAAGGACGAGATCGAGCTCGCCTTCGACGTGGACCCCGCCGACATCAACCGGCTCGTCCGGAAGGCCCTGGACCGCCACTCGGTGCCTCCTGACGACGGTCATGTCTGGGTCAACACCACCGGCAACACGGTCACCCTTATCGGCCAAGTGCGGACCCAGGCCCAACGCGACGCCGTAGTCGATGCCGTATGGCGGGGACACGGCGTCATGGTCGTCCTCGACGAACTCGAGATCACCGGCTGACCGCCCCCACGACAAAGGGGGCTAAGAAACCGCCGGCCGTCGATGGCGGGCGCGTACCTGCGGCTCGGGACGCTGCGCGACGATCCCGCTCTGGGCCGTACCCGGCCTGGGCTGCTCTCGCCAAGCACACCGGATTGCGGCTCTCACCAGCAAGGTTATGGTCCCGAAGTGGCCCTTGAGACGGTTCGGCTGGTCGTCGCCCAGTCGGGCTTCGTTGTCATTCCCGGTACCCGGCGGCCGTCAGCGCGGCGCCGGTATGAGGCGCTGCGCGCCAACTTCACCGAGGACATGCCCGCCAGCGAGGTTGCTGACAAGTTCGGGTACTCCACGCCAGCGTTGACCAGATGGCCACGCTGCTGCGCAAGAGCAGGCTGGCGCTGTTCGCCGGGGCCAGGCCGGGGCCGAAGGACCCGCGAAGGCCACCGGCCAGCTGCGGCAGCGGGTGCTGGAGCTGCGAGCGGCCAGGCACAGCGTCACCGAGATCGCCGCCGCGCTCACCGGCGAGGGGATGCCGGGCTCGGCGCAGACTGTCTGGCAGATCCTCGACGCCGAGGGGCTGCCCCGGCTGCCCCGCCGCGACGAGGGCCGCCGCGGCCCGCCGGCGAGGCTGGCGCGGTTTCGGGACAATTCGTGCTGGTCAACCTGTTCCGCGAGCGGATCGGCGCGCCGATGCGCCCGGATGCGATCGGCGAGCTGATCGCCGCTGGCGGCCGGCGGGCGGGCCTGGACCTGGCCGTCACCCCGCACCAGCTCCAGCATGCGTACGTCAATGATGTCCTTCCTATCCGTGCCGACGCCATGAAGGACCGCCAGCCGGGCCATCTCGATCCTCCAACAACGGAAGTCTCAGACATGCCGGGAGGCCTCACCGCAGTGGACTACCACGTCGCGAGGCCCGGTGATGCCTGACTGGGCCGGGAATCTCGTTGCCAAGCCATATACGATCGCGGCGTGGGCTTCAACCGGGTGACGTGGACTCCGGGACATGAGCGTAAGCCGATCGGGGCATCCCGCTTCCGGCAACTGGCAAGGCTGCGCCGGCAACGCGAAGCCCGGGCGCGGGAGACCGCGGCGGCCCACGCGCTCAAGGGATCGCTGATGTCCCTCGCCGCTCTGCTCGGTAGCGAGGTCAAAGACCCAGACGGCCGTAGCGTCGGCCGACTGAGCGATGTCGTCGTCCACTGGACCACGCGGGGGGCCTATCCAGCCGTCAAAGCGATCGTCGTGAAGACCGGCAAACTTGAGGTAGTGATCCGCGCACGCTGGCTCGAAGTCGCCTCGCCGTCTACGGTCCGGCTGCGGTCGTCTCGCGCGTACGCTAGCGCTGTCGGCCGCCACCCTGATGATGTCGCGCTCGCACACGACGTTCTCGATCGACAAGTCGTCGACGCGGATGGGGTTCAGATCTTGCGCCCTTCCGACATCTACCTGGCTTCGGTGGGGGACCGAATCGAGCTAGTAGGGATCGAAGTTGGCATCCGGGCGCTGGTCCGGCGGCTCGGGCCCAAGAGCCTGCGCAGCCGCGTCCGTCTGGGCCGGGCCATCGATTGGGGGTCGATCAGCGCCTTCGTCCCCCCGCGAGCCAAGGGAGACATACGTCACGGCCGCCGCTCGGAGATCGCGGGTGAAGCGGGCACCGGCCTGGAACTCGACCGCGAAGCCGCCGAAGTCAAACGTCTGAGGCCCAGCGAGGTTCAGGCGGCGCTTGAGGACGCGAAGGCTAGACGCACCGGAGAGCTACCCTGAGCGCCGTCGACAGCCTCCGCGACCGGGCCCGCCGTCGACGGGCCAAGCTGCCACGCTGGCTGGCAGCAGTTTTCGGTTTCCTGGCCATCCTCGGTCCGGGGCTGATCTCGGCGAATGCCGGCAACGATGCGGGCGGGATCATCACCTACGCCAGCGCCGGGTCGCAGTTCGGCTACCGGATGCTGTTCCTCATGGTTTTGATCACGGTGGCGCTGGTGGTCGTGCAGGAGATGTGCGCGCGGCTTGGCGCATACACCGGCGAGGGGCTGGGCGCGTTGATCCGCGAGCAGTTCCCGCTGCGCAGCGGCGCCGCCGCGATGGTGCTCCTATTCATCGCCAACGCGGGCCTGACGGTGAGCGAGTTCGCGGGCGTCGGTGCCTCGATGCAGATCTTCGGGGTCTCGCGCTACATTGTGGTGCCCGTCGCGCTGGCCGGGATCTGGGTCGTCACCGTTCTCGGCAACTACTCGCAGGCCGAGCGCGTGTTCGTGGTGATGGGCCTGGTATTCCTGACATATCCGGTCGCGGCGTTCCTGGGCCATCCCGGCGCCGGCGCCGTGGTCAGTAACCTCCTGTGGCCGCACTTCCTGCACTCGAAAGCGTTCTTGCTGCTAGCGGTCGCGCTGATCGGCACGACCATCACCCCCTACATGCAGTTCTACCTGACCTCGGCCGTGGTCGACAAAGGCGTCACCCCGCAGAGCTACAAGGGTGAGCGAATCGACACGATCAACGGGGCCATCCTGTCCGACGTGGTATCGATCTTCATCATCATCGCCACGGCCGCCGCGATCGGCGGTACCGGACCACTGAGCAACGTCGGACAGGCCGCGGCCGCGCTGCGCCCGGTCGCTGGCCAGGCGGCATCGCAACTGTTCGCCATCGGCCTGCTCGGCGCCGCGCTGCTGGCGGCGACGGTGGTGCCGCTGTCGACCGCGTACGCGATCGCCGAGACCGCAGGCGTGGAGCGGTCGCTGTCCCGGAAGCTGCGCGAGGCGCCGTTCTTCTACGGGATCTACACCGTCCAGCTGATTGTCGGCGCCGCGGTTGCCCTCCTGCCGGGGAACGCGGTCAGCCTGGTGATCAACGCCCAGGTGCTGAACGGATTCATCACCCCCGTGCTCCTGACCTACATCCTGATCCTCGCCAACCGCCGGTCGGTCCTCGGAGACGCGGCGAATGGCCCGATCTTCCGCGCCGTCGCCACGCTCTGCGTGACCATCGTGGGGCTGCTCTCAGCGGTCGTGCTGGTCCAGACCACGGTCGGCTGGCTGTGAAGGTCGGCACCGGGCCGCCCCGAGCTCCGCAGGCGCCTCGCCGACCTGCAGGCGGCAGCCAGCGCCGCCGAACGCGGAGGAGGCCGGCTTCGGATGACCGGCCTCGGCTCTTGCGGCATTGTCAGCCTTTAAGAGCTTCCTGCAGTTCGCTGGTGATTTCGTCAGTCGTGGCCTCCACGGTTCGCTTGACGACTTTGGCGGCTTTGGTCAGCGCCTTGTCGAGTGCTTGTTCGATGGTCGGCTCGCCAACCGCGATGAGCCCGGCCTGGCTGGCGGTGAGTTGCTCCGCCGCCTCGTGGAGCTCCTTGCGGGGCAGGGTCCCGCGCCCGAACCACTCAGGGATGACACGGATGTGCGGCCGGTCCATCCGCTTGACCACGTGAGGCTTGCCGTCCTCCTGATCGATCACAGCCGCGTCGTACTGGCCGATCATCTCCTCCTTGTGCAGCTGCTCGATTGCGTCCAGGTCTGCCAGCGCGGCGTCGACCGTCTCGTACGCTGCGGCGTAGACGACCAGCTGTTTGTTCTCAGCCATGGCATCTCCCCGGTCGGTTATCCGATAGGCGAGTCCCACGCTAGCCTTCGCCCAGTTCCTGGGTAGGGACTAACGTCCCGTCCAGCACCGCGGTGCCGCTGTCAGCCGCGGCGGCTGCTTTTCGGCGCCGCCGGTCCGGCGGTCCCGGCGCCGGGCTCGGCCAGCCGCCGCCTCAGCGCCGTGCGCACCGACTGGGATGCACCTGGACGCCGAACCGCTGCGCGGCCTGCGCGGCCACTGTCCCGTTCGGCATGGGCGGCTGCCTGCAGCATGCCTGGCCGCATGACCTGGCGCACTACTTCTTCGCCCGGGCCCGCTGGGAACCTGACCAGCTCGGCCTGGCGGTCGCGCAGCTGGCGGTCCTGCTGGTGACCGAGCCGGGCGCTGATCTGCGCGTGGCCGTCAATGACTCGGTGTTCCGCCGCTGCGGGCGGAGGGTGCACGGGGCCGGCTGGCAGCACGACGGCAGCTCCCCGGCGATGAGCAAGCTCAGCTACGGCAACTGCTTCGTCACCGCCGCGGTCTTGGCCACGGTCTGCATATGGCAGCCGCGTCCGGGGTCATCGCTGACCCGCTGCCCGGTCATGATTGGCTGTCCGCGGCAGGGGTGGCGCGCTGGGGGACTGGGTGTCCGTAGCGGTGGCGGAACAGCAGGTAGGCCGGCAGTCCGGCCAGCAGGGGGAGCCAGTACGAGACGATCCGGTAGGCCAGGGTGGCCAGAAAGGCGTAGCCAGGGCGGACGCCGGCCAGGATCAGCAGGCCGCTGAGGCTGGCCTCCACGATGCCCAGCCCGCCGGGGGTGACCGGGAACAGCGCGACGATGCCGACGGCGGAGTAGGCCAGCAGCACCAGGGAGGGCTGCGGGTCGGCCCCGGTGGCGCGCAGCGCGGCCAGCAGGCAGCCGTAGTCGAAGCCGAGGCGCCCGGCGGTCAGCAGGACCGCCTGCCGCCAGTGCCGGCCCAGCACCGACCTGATCGTGTCGCGTTCGGCCAGCAGCCGGGTGTCCAGGCCGGTCACCCGCGGCCGACGGCCGCGGGTGACCCGGTTCCACAGGTTCTGCGCCGCACGGCCGAGTACGGCCAGCGGCCGGTCGGTGCGCAGCAGGATCACACCGCAGACCGCGAACAGGACGAACCCGGCCAGGCCGAGCAGGGCGGTATGGACCAGCCCGCGGCTGACCGGCGCGCCGGCCACGATGGCGGGCAGCGCGAAGACCGGTAGCGCCAGCAGGCCGCCGACGCCCAGCAGCGAGAACGTGGTCAGGCCGCCGACGGCGGTGTCGGTGTCGAACCCCGCGGTGGTCAGCATGCTGAACTGGACGGCGGCGCCGGCCGCGTCGCCGCCGGGCAAGCTGTTGGTGACCGCGTTGCCGGCCAGCCCGGCGGTGACCACGGCGAACCAGCCCCGGGTCCGCAGCGCCAGCCGCTGCAAAGCAAAGTTGCAGGTGAAAGCGACTATCTCGGCGGCCAGCGCGACCGTGAACCACACCGGGTTCAGTGCCGACAGGCGCGGCCATTCACCCAGCACCTTGATGAGCGCGGGCAGCACTAGGTAGATGGCCGCGCCGGCCACCGCGACGGGCAGGGCCCGCCTGACGACGGTCTTCCAGGTCGGCGGGTGCGCCTGCGCGGCGTCGATCCTGGCCGCCTTCTGCGCAACCGACGTGGACTTCCCGGCGTCGATCGGCCCTCCGCCTGGCTGCTGCCCTGGCGGCTGAGGATGCCTGCGAGCCGTCATGTCGTAACTCATTCTCCAGGACCGGGACCGTACCTGACAGCAGCTCTTTCCAGCGGAGGTCCGTTCGGCAGCAGCAATCAGGACCTTCGCCCTCGAGGACCAGGGTTGCGGCGCAGCACAGTGACAGAAGACCGTACTGGCTCGATCCGGCGAGGGTGATCGTCATGGCCGCCAACCCCCAACGTGTCCCGGAGCCGTCGGGCAGCCCAGCGGAAGCCGTCCCGGCGGGCGCCCAGCCCGAACGCAGTATCGGCCTGACCTCGGCGACCGGGCTGGTCATCGGCAGTGTCATCGGCATCGGCGTGTTCACCATGCCGGCCGTGCTGGCGAGCGCGGGCACCAGCTCGCTGCTCGTGCTGGCCGTCGTCGCGGTCGGCGCCATGCTGCTGGCGGTGCTGTTCGGCCAGCTGACTAGGCGGGTGCCCAACTCGGCCGGCGGGCTTTACGCCTACGCCCGGTACGAGTTCGGTGATTTTGCCGGGTTCGTCACCGGCTGGTCCTACTGGATCTCGTCCTGGGCCGGCGACGCCGCGATCGTCGCGTCCTGGGTCTTCTACGTCGACGCGCTGTTCGCCATCAAGCCCGCATGGTGGGGGAACTGGGGCATCGCCCTGCTCGGCCTGTGGGTCCCCGCCATCGTGAACCTGGCCGGCGTACACCAGATGGCCTGGTTCCAGAACCTCACCGTGGTGCTGAAGTTCCTGCCGCTGCTGCTGGTAGGCGTGGCCGGGTGGTTCTTCGTCCGCGCGGCGAACTTCGGCCCGTTCAACGCCTCCGGCGGCAGCCTGTACACCGCGATCGGGATCGCGGCCGGCGTGGCGCTGTTCTCCTTCATCGGCGTGGAGGTGGCGGCCATCACCGCCAAGCGGGTCCGTAACCCGCGCCGGAACGTCGGCCGCGCCTCGGTGCTGGGCACCGGGGCCTGCGCCATCTTGTACCTGCTCGTGTCGGCCGCGGTGATGGGCCTGGTCCCGCACCACGCGCTGGTGGACAACACAGCGCCGTTCGTGCCCGCCTTCGAGGCCATCTTCCCCCACGGCGTCTGGGCCGGCAAATTCGTCGCGGCCGTGGCCGTGGTCTCCGCCATCGGCGCGCTGAACGGGTGGACGCTGGTCACCACCGAGGTGTCCCGGGCGGTCGCCGACGACGACCTGTTCCCGCGCCCGTTCGCCTGGACCGACCGCAGGGGCAACGCCTGGTTCGGCATCGTGATCGCGGCGCTGCTGCCCTCGCTGCTGATGCTGTGGCGCTACACCACTGCCACCGGGCTGACCGTGTTCATCGACCTGGTCGATCTGACCGTCGTCACCGTCGCACTGCCCTACCTGTTCTCCGCCTGCGCCCAGCTCACCTACCTGCTCTCTCGGCGGCGCCGGGTGCAGGGATGGCTGCTCGCCCGTGACCTGACCGTCGCCGGGGCCTCGGTGCTGTTCTCGATGTGGGTCACCTTCGCCTCCGGCTACTCGGCCGTCTACCAGGCCATGGTTCTGGTGCTGGCCGGCCTGGTCCTGTATGCGTTCCTGAAGGCCCGCCGCGAACGGCTCGGCCAAGCGCCAGGGCCCGCCGGGGACGGCCCTCGGCTCGTCACCCGATGAGGCGGACGCGGACGTCGGCGCCGTGCCGCCGGACGAACACCGGGTCGCGATCAAGCTCGGCGAGCTCGGCGATGCCCTCGACCATGGCGCCGACCCGGTGCAGCAGCTCGACGAAGGCCGCCACGTCCAGAGTCCAGAACTGCCGGTACCCGAGGAACGTATGAACCACCACCAGCTTGGGCCAGAAGGCGGCCGCAACCACGCGGCCACAATGGATAGGTGCCTGACGCCGGGGACTCTGCTCGGATGAGCGGGACCGGGGACTCTGCTCGGATGAGCGGGACCGCGGATTCCGCCGCAGCCAGCCGCGTCCCTTCCGGCGGCCCGGCCGGCAGCTCGGAGGGTTCAGCGTCGCCGCCCGCCGTCAGGAGCAAGTCGCGGGCGTACCGGGTCGGTGCCGTGCTGCTGGGCGTGGTAGTCATCGTTGCCATCTTCGTCGGTGTCATCCCGCAGTTCGCGAGCTACCACGACGCGTGGGTCGCTTTGGTGAAGATGAGCCCGGCCTGGGCGGTGGCCATCACCGCCGCCGCCGCCATCAACCTGATCGTCGTCGTCTGGCCTTTCCAGGCGGTCCTGCCGCAGCTGCGCTTCCGGCACGGGTTCATAGAGACCCAGACCTCGACGGCGGTCGCCACCACGGTGCCGGCGGGCGGGGCGCTGGCTCTCGGGCTGGCCTACCGGATGTTCGGCAGCTTCGGGTTCTCGGCCGTGGCCGTCAGCACAGCGCTGGTGACGACCGGCGTCTGGAACCTGGGATTCAAGTTGGGGCTGCCGGTCGTGGCCGTGGTCCTGCTGGCAGTCACCGGGCACAGCACCGGTCACGCGGTCGGCGCCGCCTTGATCGGGGTGGCGCTCATCGCGGTGTCCGGGACCGTGCTGTGGCTGGTCTTCCGCGATGAGGCCAGCGCCCGCCGAGTCGGCCGCCTCGGCGACCGGATTCTCAACTGGGTGCTGCACTTCGCCCGCAAGCCCGAGTCGCACCGGGTGGAGCACGCCGCGCTGCATTTCCGAAACCAGACCACCGACATAGTGCACGAGCGAGGCTGGCTGCTGACCGCCGCCGTGGCGGCCAGCCAGTTCGCGGTGTTCGTCCTGGTCGTGTTTTGCGTCCGGGCGGTCGGCATCCCCGCCGACACGGTCAGCTTCCTGGCGGTCCTGCTGTCCTTCGCCATCGCCCGGCTGGCCGGGGCCCTCCCCATCACCCCGGGCGGCCTGGGCAGCGTGGACGCCGCCTTCACCGGCATGCTGATCGCCTTCGGGGCGACGTCCAGCGGTGCCCTGGCCGCCGACCTGGTGTGGCGGGCTACCACCTACTTCCCGCCGATCGTCATCGGCATCGTGACCTACCTGCTCTGGAAACGCCGCCTGGTCAAGGGCACCTACGAGAAGGATCCCGACGTCAGGCCATCCTCAGTCCCCGCTGACGGATAAAGATAAACCGGCTACCGGCGTCGCATCGACCGTGTGCACCTGTCGCCCAGGACGATTGCGGGGCGACACGTCAAAGGATGTACTACCTCATGATCCAGGCCGACACGATCAGGACAGGCTCGGCGTGCACCGTTCCGGTTGCCGACGCGTACTGGCTGGCGTCCCAGGCCCGGATGATCATCGACTTAATGGTGGGTAGGTGCCATTTCTATAGCCATTCGATCAGGTGATTGCGGAACACCACGCCAGGGGCCGGGACGGACTTCCGGACCAAAGTCCAGCGGGCTGCAGGTCCTGGCCGGTCGTGACCTTGGGCCCTGTGCGGCAGTGCGCATGAACGCGAGTCTGTGGGCAGCCGTCCGTAGGACAGGGAGGTGCCGATGGCATCTGTTTCCGGCCATCGGGAAAGCGCAACCGTCCCATTGTCCATGGCCGTTACGCAGGCGGCCACATTGGGGGCCGCTGACGTCCTGGCCCGGCTGGGCACCGGGACCGGAGGCCTGCGGGGGGATGAGGCGGCGCGGCGGCTGCGGGTGGCGGGGCCGAACGCGGTGCGTTCGTACCGGGCGCGGGCGTGGCCGGTACTGCGGGGCCAGCTGCGCTCCCCGTTGTTGCTGCTGCTGGCGGTGACCGCGCTGGCGTCGGCGTTCCTGGGCCAGGTCAGTGATGCGGTGATCATCTGGGTCATCCTGGTCGCCTCGGTCGGCCTGGGGTTCCTCAACGAGTACAAGGCGGCGAAGACCGCTGAGGCGCTGCATTCGGGCATCCATCACCGCTGCGTGACATGGCGGGATGGGCACCCGCACACGGTGGACGTGACCGAGCTGGTGCCCGGTGATGTGGTGGACCTGCAGCTGGGCCAGGTGGTGCCTGCTGATATGCGGCTGCTGGCTGTGGCGGGGCTGGAGTGTGATGAGTCAGTGCTGACCGGCGAGTCGGTGCCGGTGGAGAAGTCCGCCGAGCCGGTCGCCGCCGGCTCACCACTGGCCGAGCTGAGCTGCTGCGCGCTGATGGGCACGGTGGTGCGGGCTGGCTCGGGCACGGGCATTGTGGTGGCGACCGGCGGTGACGCCGAGTTCGGCCGTATCGCCAAGGGCCTGGGAGAGGGGCGGCCCGAGACCGAGTTCCAGGTCGGGCTGCGGAAGTTCTCGATGCTGCTGGTCGAGGTGGCCGGCGTGCTGACCAGCGGGATCTTCATCATCAACGTCGTGCTGCACAAGCCGGTCATCACCGCGCTGCTGTTCTCGCTGTCGATCGCGGTAGGGATCACGCCGCAGTTGCTCCCGGCGGTGGTCTCGGCCAGCCTGGCCGCCGGGTCACGGCAGCTGGCCCGGTCCAAGGTCCTGGTCAAGCGGCTGGTCTGCATCGAGGACCTGGGCGATGTCGATGTGCTGTTCACCGACAAGACCGGCACTCTGACCGAAGGCAGCCTGCGCTTCATGCGCTCCTCGGGTCCAGCCGGGACAGCCGATGACGAGCCGCTGCTGCTGGGGCTGCTGTGCAATGAGGCGCTTGTCGAGAACGGCCGGGCCGCGGGCGGGAACCAGCTCGACGTCGCGTTGTGGGACTCCCCCGCGGCCGCCGGGCAGCAGGCGGCGCTGGCCCGCTACCACCGGCTGGACACGTTGCCGTTCGATCATGACCGCCGCCTGGTCTCGGTGCTCACCCAGGACGACCAGGGCAACCGCATGATCATCACCAAGGGCGCCCCGGAAGGACTGGTCGCCAGGTGTTCCAGCATTCCCCCTGCTGCCCAGAAGGCACTCGATGCGGAGTTCGCGGCCGGCAACCGGGTGATCGCCGTGGCGACCCGGCCGATACCGGGCCGGTCATCGATCAGCACGGCCGACGAGCACGACCTGGCCTTCCGCGGCCTCCTGGTCTTCCTGGACCCGCCGAAGCCGGACGCCCGCGAGTCGCTGCAGCGGCTGGCCCGCCTCGGTATCACCGTGAAGATCCTCACGGGGGACAACCCGGTGGTGGCGGCCAAGGTCTGCGCCGACCTCGGCCTGCCGCCCGGCCAGGTGGCCACCGGCGCGGACATCGACAAAGCGGGTGATGACCTCGGCGACCTGCTGGATCGCACCACAGTGTTCGCCCGGGTCAGCCCGGAGCACAAGGCCCAGATCGTCCGCACGCAGCGGGCCACGGGCACCGATGTGGCCTTCCTCGGCGACGGCGTCAACGACGCCGTCGCCCTGCACACCGCCGACGTCGGTATCTCCGTCGAGTCGGCCACCGACGTCGCCAAGGACGCCGCCGATGTGCTGCTGCTGGAAAAAAATCTGGACGTGCTCGCCGACGGCGTGATCGGCGGCCGGCGGATCTTCGCCAACACCATCAAGTACGTCCTGATGGGCACGTCCAGTAACTTCGGGAACATGTTCAGCGCCGCCGGGGCGTCGATCTTCCTGAGGTTCCTGCCCATGCTGCCCTCGCAGATCCTGCTGAACAACCTGCTGTATGACACCAGCCAGCTGGCCATCCCCACCGACAACGTCGACGAGGAACAGGTCGCCCAGCCGACCCGCTGGGACATCGGCTTCATCCGCCGGTTCATGATCGTCATGGGCCCGATCAGCTCCGTCTTCGACTTCCTGACCTTCGGCATCATGTTGTGGGTGTTCCACGCCGGGCCAGCGCTGTTCCACACCGGCTGGTTCGTGGAATCGCTGGCCACCCAGACCCTGGTGATCTTTGTGATCCGCACCCGGCGGGTCCCGTTCTTCCGCAGCGTCGCGAGCGCGCCGATGGCGCTGGCCGCGGTCGGCATAACCGCCATCGGCGCGGCGCTACCCTATACCGGCCCGCTGGCCCGCCTCCTGGGCTTCCGGCCCCTGCCGGGCACGTTCTTCTTCGCCTTGGCCGGGATCGTCGTGGTGTACCTGGTGCTGGTCGAGTTCGGCAAGTACTGGTTCTACCGCCTATACCACGCCCCGGCCACGCCCGCGCCCCGGCACCGCACTCCCGGTCACCGCGTGCGCCGCCGCGCCGCCCGCTTCGTCACCCACAACCACCTCCTGGGCCGCCGACCCAACACCGGCCGGAGCACGCCGGCCAGACCAGGCAGCAAAGCTCCGGCCGGGTGAACCACGGTGGCGCGGCTGGCGGCACGCTTCATCGGCGGCGGGATGGCGGCCGTCGGCTTCCTCGGCCTAGCTGCTCCGATGATCCTCGCCGGGTGCGGCAGCCCGCAGGCGCCGGTGATACCAGGGGTGGTGAGGGTGGTGGCGGGAGGGAACTTCTGGGGGAATATCGCCGCGCAGATCGGCGGCCGTCACGTGCGGGTCACCTCGATCCTGTCCGATCCGGCCGCCGACCCGCACCTGTACGAGTCCGACGTGGCCAACGCGATCGCGGTGGCTGAGGCGGGGCTGGTCATCGAGAACGGCGCCGGTTACGACGTCTTCCTGTCGCAGCTGCTGGGGGCCACCACCCACCGGGGGTGCCTGGTCGTCTCCGTGCAGCGGGTGCTGGGCGCGGACGGCCCGGATGTGAATCCCCACTTCTGGTACGACATCCCCCGGGTGCCGCGGGTGGCGGCCGCGATCGAGTCCGCGCTGGCGCGGCTGCTGCCGCGCGACGCGGCGTCGTTCGCGGCCAACCTGGCCGCCTTCGACCGCTCGCTCGGTCCGGTTCAGGCGGTAGTGCGCGCTATCCGCCGCCGCTACCCTGGCGCGCCGATCGCCTACACTGAGCGACTGCCCGGATACCTGCTGCAGGCCGCGGGGCTGCGGGTGCTCACCCCGCCAGGGTTTGCGGCCGCGATCGAGGACGGCAACGAGCCGGCCCCCGGGGACGCCCTGGCGATGGACCGGTTGCTGACCGGCCGCAGGATACGGGTGCTGCTGTACAACGCCCAGACCGCCAGCCCGGTGACCCAGCACGCGCGGGCCCTGGCCCGCCGGGCCGGCATCCCGGTGGTGGCGCTCACCGAGACCATGCCCCCGTCGTTCCGCACCTACCAGGCCTGGCAGCTGGCCCAGACCACGGAACTGCTGCGCGCGCTCGGGGAACGAGGATGAACGGCCCCGGCGGGGCCGATGTCGCCCTGCACGCCGCGACACTTCGCTACGGGCGCCACCTGATCTGGGAGGACCTCGACCTGGAGGTGGCACCCGGAGAGCGGCTCGCGGTGCTGGGCCCGAACGGCGCGGGCAAGACCACGCTGCTCAAAGTGCTGCTGGGGCTGATCCCCCTGTCGGCGGGCACGGTGACCATCGACGGCCGGCCGCCGGCGCATGGCAGTGAGCAGGCCGGCTACCTGGCCCAGCAGCGGATGTTCGATCCTGACCTGCCGATCCGCGGCCGAGACCTGGTCCAGCTCGGGGTCGACGGGCACCGCCTGGGCCTGCCGCGGGCTCATTGCCCGCAGGCGGACGCGGCCATCGAAGCAGTCGGCGCCGGCTCGTACGCCTCGGCGCCGGTGGGACGGCTGTCCGGCGGGCAGCAGCAGCGGCTGCGGATCGCCCAGGCCCTGGCGGGCGGCCCGCGGCTGCTGCTGTGCGACGAGCCGCTACTCTCACTCGACCCGGCATCCCAGCAGTCGGTCACGGCCCTGTTCGATGACTACTGCCGGGCGCACGGCACCACACTGGTGCTCGTCACCCACGAGATCACCCCCATCGCCGGGATCATCGACCGGGTCCTGTACGTGGCGCGCGGCCGGTGGGCCGCGGGCAGTCCCGACACGGTGATGGACACCGAAACGCTCAGCGCCCTGTACGGCTCCCACATCGACGTCATCCGGGTGCATGACCGCATCGTTGTCGTGGGGGAAGGCGGCGGCCCGCACCATCCGCCCGGCGGCAGCCACCAGGGTCACGGCCACGACCGGGGCCAGGGCCGGGGCGACCTGGATGGCGGCGGCCACCCCGGCCACCCGGCGCAGGGAGGCCACCGCTAATGGGTTTCGGTTTCCTGCTCGCCCAGCCGTTCGCCCAGCACGCGCTGCTGGCCGCCGCGCTGGTGGCCGTCGCCGCCGGGCTGATCAGCCCGTTCGTGGTGACCAGGGGAATGGCGTTCGCCGTGCACGGCACCGCCGAACTGGCCTTCACCGGGGCCGCCGCCGGGCTGCTGGTGGCGAACAACGCCATCGTGGGTGCACTGGTGGGGTCCCTGGTCGTGGCGGCGCTCATCGCCACCCTCGGCGCCAGCCCACGCGAGCGCGACTCGGCCATCGGGTCCATCCTCGCCTTCGGGATGGGGATCGGAATCTTGCTGCTGGGCTTCTACCACGGATTCGCCACCGCGGCGACCAACATCCTGTTCGGCAACATCTTCGGGGTCTCCGGCAGCCAGCTGCTGGTCCTGCTCGCGCTCGGGCTGATCGTGGTGATCGTGATGGCCATCTGGTACCGGCCGCTGCTCTTCGCCTCGATCGACCCCGACACCGCGGAGGCACGCGGCGTGCCGACCAGGCGCCTGGGGCTGCTGTTCCTGCTCGTCCTCGCCCTGACCGTGACCGGAGCGGCCCAGGTCGTCGGGACCCTGCTCGTGCTCAGCCTGGCCATCACCCCCGGCGCCGCCGCGCAACGGCTGAGCGCCAGCCCGCTCGTGGTGGCCGGGCTGTCCATCCTGTTCGCCATCATCGCCGCCGATGGCGGGCTGCTGATGAGCTTCGAGATCACCACCGTCAAGGCCAGCGTGTTCATCACCAGCATCAGCTTCGCCCTTTACCTGCTCGCCCGCGCGGCCGGCCCGGCCCTGCGCGGGCGCCGGCGCTACGGCGGGCCCGAATTGGCCGCAGATGACGCCCCGGAGACGTTCGTCCCCGGCCCCGCCGCTGTCCAGCCCCGGCCCGCAGCACCAGGCCAGCGGGGTGCGCATGGACACGGTCAACCGCCCCGCTGAGGGTTGCCCGGTGACGCGGGCAGGCCCCTGGTACGCCTGCTCGCCGGAGGCGACGGCCAAGGCCCTGGGATGGACCCCGCAACCGGGCTGACCGCGGCGCGGGCCGCGCAGCTGCTGGCTGCCGATGGCCCGAATGTGCTTCCCGCGGAGAAGCCCGAGCCCGGCTGGCGCCGGTTCCTCGGCGAGACCGCAGTTACATGCAGCTGATCCTGGTCGCCTCGGCGGTCATGTCGGGGCTGGTCAGGCAGTGGAGCACCGCCGCCGGCCTGCTGGCCCTGACGGTGTTCAACGCCGTGATGGGCATGCGGCAGGAGGGTAAGGCCGAGAGCGCCAACGCGCTCCGGTCCACGGTGAAGGAGACCGCACTGGTCCGGCGGGACGGCACCGAGCGGGAGATCCCCGCCGAGCAGCTCGTCGTCGGCGATGTGGTGCTGCTGTCCGCCGGGGATGAGGTGCCGGCCGACGGCCGCATCATCGTGGCCAGCGCGCTGCAGACCGACGAGTCCGCGCTGACCGGGGAAAGCGTCCCGGCGGCCAAGAACGCCAGCACGCTGACCGCCGACGACCTGGCTCCCGGTGATCAGGTGAACATGGCGTTCATGAACAGCCCGGTCACGCACGGGGCCTGCAGGTGACCAGCCGGGCCGGGATGGTGTGACCGGGGACGACGTGACCACCGGCGCGGCCATCGCCCGGCAGCTCGGAATCGGAGGTGGGCCATCCCGGGTGCCGAGTTCGCGGCCCTGCCCGAGGCCGAGCGGATGGCGCGCATCGACGGCATCGGAGTGTTCGCCCGAGTGGCACCTGAGCACAAGGTGCTGCTGGCCCGCACGCTGCAGCAGAAAGGGCACGTGGTGGCGATGACCGGTGACGGCGTCAACGACGCCCCGGCCATCAGGGCCGCCGACATCGGGATCGCCATGGGCACCGGCACCCGAGGTGGCCAGGAAGGCGAGCCGGATGATCCTGTCCGACGACAATTTCGCCACCATCGTGTTCGCGGTGGAGATGGGCCGCGAACTCTACGACAACCTCCTCAGGTACCTCCGTTTCGTCCTCGTCCTGCTGGTCGTGTTCGTGCTCACGTTCCTCGGCGCGGCGGTGTTCAACAGCTGGCCGGTGTCGAGCGCCGGGCGGGTGCCGCGGGCCAGGGGGCGATCGAGGGCGTAGGGGTTGTTCGACACCAGTACGACCGCCGGATGACGGTGCTCGTACCCGGCGTCGCCGGTGAGGCGCAGGTCGGGTGCCTGCTCGCTGGCGCCCAGGACCTCCCGCGCGGTTTCCAGCAGGGTGCGCACCTTGGCGTCGCGGTAGGCGGGCTGGGCGACCGCGTCGCCGTAGATGCCGAGCGAGACGTTGTTCAGAAACAGCCGCCCGTTCACTTCCCCCATGTCGATCCGGCGCTCGACGCCACTGCTGGTGAACGCTTCCAGGGCGCCGGGCACATCATGCCGGTCCATCCCCACGTCGAGCGCGAAGTGGTTGCGGGTGCCCGCCGGGACGCACACGAACGCGAGCCCGTGCGCGGCGGCGGCGGCCGCCAGGACCGCGAGCGACCCATCGCCGCCCGCCATGCCCAGCGCGTCCGCACCGCTGGCCACGGCGGCCCGGGCCAGGGTGGCCAGGTCCTGGCCCGGCGCCAGGAGGACCGGATCCCGAGTTCGCGCGCCCGCTCGGCGACGCCGGTGCGCGCGGCGGCGCCATCCCCCGACTTCGGGTTGACGAACAGCACCGGCCAGCGCGGCGGGTCGGCAGGCTGCCAGCCCAGGCGCAGTAGCCGCTGCCGGTCGCCGGCCACCGGTCACCGGTCACCGGTCACCGCCCGGAGGTGGTGAGCTTGCGCCGCCGCATCGCCTGGTCCAGGTCGCTCCCCGTCACCAGGCCGGTCACCTGCCCGTCCGCCAGGACCACCGCAGCGACCTGGCCGCCGAGCGGCATCCGGCTGGCCAGCGGGGCGGCGGGGTCGCCGGGAGCGGCCCGGTAGGCGGGTGGGACGGGCAGCATCACCTGGTCCACTCGCAGGCCGGACCGCTGCCCGGCGGGGACGCGGGTCAGCTGGCTGGTCAGCACGACCCCGGTGAGCTGGCCGTCGAAGTCGACGACCGGGAATGCGTCCTGCCGGGATCGCGCCGCTTCGTCGATGAAGTCCGCCACGCTGTGCCAGCCGGAGGCCACGTCCGGGTGCGGGGTCATGACCTCGGCGACCTGCACGCCGTTCAGGGCGATCTCCGCGTTCGCCGTCTGCCTCTCGGCCGTCGCGGCGGTGATGAGGAACCATCCGATCAGCGCGAGCCACACGCCGTCGAGGACGTTGTAGGTGAGCGCCTCGACGAAGCCGAGCCCGACGATGACGGCGCCGAGAACCTGTCCGACCACGGCCGATCCCCGCTCGGCGCTCTCCCGGTCGCCGTAGCGCCGCCAGAGCGCGGCCCGCAGCACCCGGCCGCCGTCCAGCGGCGCGCCGGGCAGCAGGTTGAACACGCCCAGGACGAAGTTCATCAGCGCCAGCCACATGGCCGCGGCGACGACGATGCGCGGCCCACCGGCCGCGTGGATGGCCGCCGCCACGCCGTAGCACAGCGCGCCGGCGGCCAGGCTCGTCAGCGGCCCGGCCACGGCGATCCGGAAGTCCGCACCGGCCGTGGGCGGCTCCCCGTCGAACTCGGTCATCCCGCCGAGCATCCACAGCGCGATCGACCGGACCTTGACCCCGCTGCGGCTGGCCACCAGCGCGTGCGCGAGCTCGTGGGCCAGCAGCGAGGCCAGGAACAGCACTGCCGTGACGATGGCCACCGACCAGTACACCACCGGCCGCTCGTGCGGATACGCCGCGGGCAACACCGAGGCGGCCAGCACTTCCGCAATGATCACCAGGATCAGGCCGACCGACCAGTGCGCTCCGATCGTGATGCCGCGGATGCGGCCCAGCCGCACGCTCTGCTTCACCGGAACTCACCTCCAGCTCCACTACCTGTCCACCCTGTAACCCGGCCGCAGCCGGGGGAAGAGGCGATGTCCCCCCGGCGCCGGGACCTCTGGCCGCACCTCATCCGAGATCATCCCGGGATTTCCGGCCACCCGCAGCGCTCAGCCCGCCGCGGAGAACAGGGCGACGCGGAGAGAGGGCGAAGGGCCCGGGCAGCGGGGACCGACGACGGGTACGCTACCGGCGGCCAGCAAGGAAACACTGGCGATGTCGGGAGGAGCGAGCTATGAGCAAGCAGGCAGAGTCACCACCGGACGGCGGCCGGCCGTCCTCCTCCGCGCCGGCGCCACCACCGTCCTGGCGCCACTGGTTGTGGGCCGCCGCGGTGGCGGGAGCGTTGCTGCTCTGGCTCTTCCTGCCGACCGTGCACAGCTCAGCGTTATCTCTCAACTACACGCAGTTCTTGTCGAAGGTCAGCGCTCACCAGGTGAAGACCGCTTCGATCGGGTCCGATGGCCGCACCACCACGGGCACGCTGTCGAACGGAACCACTTACACCACGGTGATCCCCCAGCAGGCAGGATCCGCGCTGCTGGGCCAGCTCCAGGCGGGGAAGGTGCAGATTACCGCCGCGCCGCCCGGCCCCTCGTTCTGGTCTCAGGTGCTGTCGTGGCTGAACATACTGCTGCCTTTCTTCGTGCTCGGCTGGCTGTGGGTACGGCTCTCCCGCGGCGCCGGCGGCCAGCTCCAGGGAGTGCTGGGCGTTGGCCGGTCCCGGGCCAAGGTGTTCGACGGCCCGGCACCACCTTCGCCGATGTGGCCGGCTACGAGGGACCCAAGGCAGAGATCTCCGAGACGGTGGACTTCCTGCGCAGTCCGGCGCGCTACCGCCGCGCCGGGGCCACGCCCCCGCGCGGGGTGCTCATGATCGGGCCGCCCGGCACCGGTAAGACCCTGCTGGCCAGGGCGGTGGCCGGGGAAGCGGACGTGCCGTTCTTCTCGGTGGTCGGCTCCAGCTTCGTGGAGATGCACGTCGGCGTAGGCGCCGCCCGGGTCCGTGACCTGTTCAGCGAGGCGCGCAAACGGGCCCCGGCGATCACCTTCATCGATGAGCTGGACGCCATCGGCCAGAAACGGGCCGGCTCCGGCCAGGTATCCAACGACGAGCGGGAACAGACCCTCAACCAGCTGCTGTCGGAGATGGACGGGTTCGACCCGGCCGAGGGGATCGTCGTGCTGGCCGCCACCAACCGGCTGGACGTGCTGGATCCCGCGCTGCTGCGGCCCGGCCGCTTCGACCGGCAGATCACCATCCCGCTGCCCAACGTGGCCGAACGGACGGCCATCCTGGCCGTCCACTGCCGCGGCAAGCGGCTCGACCCCGGCGTGGACCTGTCCGTGGTAGCCCGCCGCACGCCCGGGCTCTCCGGCGCCGACCTGGCCAACCTGGCCGCCAACGAGGCCGCGATCTGCGCGGCCCGGGACGACCGGGAAGTACTCCTCGTCGCGGACTTCGACACGGCCCGGGGCCGCATCCTGCTGGGCGGCCGGCGGCAAGGCTCCAACGTGCTGCTGCCCGAGGAAAAGCACTCCGTCGCGGTGCACGAGTCCGGGCATGCGCTGGTCGCGGCGCTGTCCCCGCGCGCCGACCCGGTCGCCAAGGCCACGATCCTGCCGGCCGGCCAGGCGCTCGGCGTCACCGAGCAGCTGCCGGTGGTGGAACGCCACCTGTACAGCGAGGAGTACCTGAACCAGACCCTGGCCGAGCGGCTGGCCGGGCCGCGGAAGTGGTGGAGTTCGGCGAGGGCTCCACCGGGGCGGCCAACGACCTGGCCTCCGCGACCGACCTGGCCACCAGAATGGTCCGGGAGTTCGGGCTGTCGCCCAAGCTGGGCCCGGTCGGCTATCCGCAAGGGGGGTCCATCTATCTCGGCGGGGGCGGGGCGGCGATGTCCGGCTGGCCATTCGCCGAAGCCACCGAGGCGGTCATCGACAGCGAGGTGTCCCGGCTGCTGCGCGAAGCAGAGGACCGCGCGACCAAGCTACTCCGCGCCCACCAGGCCGAGCTGCGCAAGCTCGCTGACCTGCTGCAGGAACAGGAGACGGTGGACGGTGACAGAGTTTACCGGCTCGTCGCAATGCCAGCGCCGAAGCAGGGCGCGGATACCACCGTGGCACCGCACCGCGCCGCCGCCTCAGCCAGCGATGACAGCCGCGGCGCCACGTCTGCCAACGGCCAGCGCGACCGGGCCGGGGCAGACCAGGGATGACGACCTGATGCAACCCGCCACAGAGCTGGCGACTATGGATCATGATGACTGGCGGGTGACCATCTCATTCCCGGACCGGTTCCAGGCGGAACGGGCCACGGCACTCTTCTCCCGGCACCAGGTGGCGCAGGATGCCCGCCGCCGGCTGGGTTGCAGTATCGCAATGGGCGCGAGCGGGTCCCAGATCTTCCTCTACACGGGAGCGGAGGCCGCCGCCCGGGACGTCCCCGCCAACAACGAAGACGACGCCCAGAAACTCGCCGACCAGATCAGCCGGGAGGCCCCGGCGGACGCGACGGTGCGCACCGGGCACGCCCCGGTCCTGGTGCCGTTCATCGGGATGTGATGCTTCATGTTGCCGCTGTCCGATGGAATCCGGACCCGGCGGTTCCCGGTCGTCAACGTGACGCTGATCGCGACGAACTTCGCCGTGTTCCTGTTCTACGAGCTGCCGAACCTGAACGCGGCCGTCTACCACGCCTCGTTCTACCCGTGCAGCGTGGACAACGCCTGCCGGGCGCCGGAAGTGTGGGGGGTCAGCTGGATCACCGCGATGTTCCTGCACACCGGCTGGGACCACATCCTGGGCAACATGCTGTTCCTGGCCATCTTCGGCAAGAACGTCGAAGACGCCTACGGGCCGCTGCGCTACCTGGTCTTCTACTTCGCCGGCGGGTTCGTGGCGATCATGACGCAGACCGCGATGACCCTGTGGTTCGGCACCGCGGCCGACGGGCGGGTGCCCACCCTGGGGGCCAGCGGCGCCATCGCCGCCGTGCTCGGCGGCTACTTCCTGCTCTATCCTGGCTCGCGGGTCCGCACCTGGATTTTCCCGATCTTCTTCATCCAGATCCCGGCCTGGGTCTTCCTGGGCGTGTGGTTCCTCTACCAGCTCATCGAGGCCAACTTCGGGCTGTTCAGCGCGTCGGCCAACGGTGGGACCGCCTTCTTCGCCCACGTCGGCGGGTTCCTCTTCGGGCTGGGCACCACCTGGCTGCTGGCCAACGCCGGGCAGGTGACACCGCAGGAAGGGTAGGTTGCGGGTCATGCGGCGGACACTCAGCCAGCGCCGGAGCGGCCTGGCGGGGCGGGCCGGCCCACCGCCGGGCAGCCGGGGCACACCATCGGGCTGACCTCAGCCACCGCCCTGCTGATCGGCAGCATCATCGGCACCGGCGTGTTCACGATGCCCGCGGTCCTGGCCAGCGCGGGAACCAGTTCGCTGGCCGTGCTGGCCGTCGTCGTGGGCGCGGTACTGCTGGCCGTGCTGTTCGGCCAGCTGACCGGCCGGGTGTCCCGGGCTGACGGCGGGCTTTACCCTACGCCCGGGACGAATTCGGCGACTTCGCCGGTTACGTCGCCGGCTGGTCCTACTGGATCTCGGCCTGGGCGGCAACGCCGGCGTTGTCGCCTCGTGGGTGTTTTACACCGGGATCCACCGGCTTCCACCTGTCCTGGTTCAGCCCGCTGTCCATCCACAGCACAAGAGTGCGCCGCCGCCAGACATATGACAATCAACGACCTTGCAGTGCGCGTGTTGCAGCGCCAAGCGCCGCGAGCCCCTCGGCCGACAACCGGGCAGTCCCGGGCGGCTCGCCCCGGTCGGTCCACGCCTCCGCCAGGGTGATCGACCCCACCGTGGCACCGGCCCGGCGCTTAACGAACAGGACTTTCAGCCGCTGCCCGTTCAGCGGGTGGAAAACGGATGCTTGACAACGACAAAACCCAAGATCACACCGGACGATGCGGCACTATGCCGCCTCCGTGGGCACTCCAAGATGCCTCTCCCCGCCTGAGGACTTCGGGATGGTCACCCGCCGCACCGGCAACGGCCGTTGCGACCTGGTTTCCAGCTCAGTCCGCAGCGCGCCGAGCAACTCCCCGGCACCCTGCTCCTCGACCTGGGCGATGGACACGCCATCCACCCCGGGGGCGCCGCCATCGGCGGCAACCTCCGACCACGCCCTCCATAGCACCCGCTGACCAGGCGCGACCCAGCCCGCGCGGTTACCCGGGCACAGCCGTCATGAGCCGGGCCGGTCGCGATCGGGTGGCGGCCGCCGGAACAGCACCGGACGCACCAGCTCGCCCCAGCGGTGCATAAGGTCCGGCCCGAGCGGAACACCGGTCAGCCGCGGCATGTAG
>DATIYI010000003.1:0-4939 GCA_035517695.1 Streptosporangiaceae bacterium | reverse complement strand
GCGGTGAGCGCGGTGAGTTCACGCGAGCGTTGTGCCCTGCGCAGCAGGCCGGCTGCCTGGGCGGCGTTCTCGACCTTCACGCCCAGGACGCCGAGCACGCCCTGGTCGAGCCGCGCGCGCCGGCCCAGGCCGGCGATGTCGCCGGTCTCATACGGGTTGTTGCTCACCAGTACCGCTTGCGGCCCGTCGAGTATCACCTGCCCGTCGGCCCGGACCACCAGGTGCGCTCCCTGGTGGCCGCCCAGCAGGTCGGGGAGCATCTGCAGGACGGTGCCGGCCTTGTCGTCGCGGTAGGCGGGGCTCTGCACGACCTCGGCGTAGACGCCGAACGACGCGTTGTTGACGAACGTGCGGTCGCCGATCAGGCCAAGGTCGGTGCGCAGTTCGACGCCGTCGGTGAGGGCGCCGAGGCAGCTGGCAGGATCATCGCGGTCCAGCCCGAGATCGAGGGCGAAATGGTTGCGGGTGCCGGCTGAGATGACCATCATCGGGATGTCCCGCGCGGCGGCGATGGCCGCGACGAGAGCCTGCGTCCCGTCGCCGCCTGCCACGCCGAGCAGATCGGCCCCCTGGTCTACCGCCTGCCGCGCCAGCGCGGCGACGTCAACCGTTCCAGGGCCTTCGAGCAGGGCCACCTTGGCGCCGAGCGCGGTGGCCTTGTCCTTTAGCCCGAACCTGCCGACCTTGCCGCCACCCGACCGTGGATTCATGATCACAAAAGGCTGCCGCTGCTGCGCCGCCGCATGCTCGGGCGGACTCGCCGGCGTGTGGCCGCTGCTGAGCGCCGCGCGCCCAGCGGCGACGGCGGCCGCCGCGAGCACGACGCTGAGCGCCACCTCCCAGATCAGCCCGGCAACGACGTACACGACGATCACGAACACCGGCGCGGCGACCAGGACCGCGAACGCCAGCCAGCGCACGATGCCCAGGTGAGCCAGGAACCACCATAACGCCGCGCAGGCGATCGCCAGGCCCGCCAAGCCCAGGAGCAGCGCGGTAACGCTTTTCAGCCCTCCCAGCAGCACGAGCACCACCACTGCGGCGATCGCCGCGGCGAACGCGAGCCGGGCCAGCCAGCGCTGCCCGCGCGCGGGACGCTGCGGCTCCGCGTACGGCGCGGAGGTCACCGGGCCGTCGGGGAAGTAAGACTGCATCGTCGACGTCACCTTATCGGCGGGTGCGCGGACTCCACACCGCCTCGTCGAACCCTAAGTCCACCGGGCTGCGCCGTTCCAGATCGGAGCCCAGATGCCACTTGCCCCAAATCCCGGTCGCATAACCCGCCTCGGACAGCGCCTTGGCGATCGTGACCTCCCACTGGGTCATGCCATCGGGGCCACCCATGATCGGCACGACCTGCGTGCCCGAGCGGATCGGATGCCGACCGGTCAGCAGCGCCGACCGGCTTGGCGTGCATTGCGCCTCGACATCGAAGTTCCCGCTACGTCACTGGCTCAGTGGCCATCGCCTGTATCGGCTGGCGCCAACCGGGGGGAGCAGTGGAAGGCGACGTCTCTGGCGACTTCGACGATGAGGTGTGGTGTGAGTCCGGCGGAGGGGTTGTCCAGCTGGGGCGGGAGTCTCAGCCACAGCTCCCTGGCGTGCTCGATGATGCCGGGGTCCGACGTCATTGCCCGGGGTAGCCGGTGGCCTTTGCCGATGACCTCATTTGTCCATCGTCGCGGGTACGGGCCGGGCAGATGGCATCCCGGTCCCCGAGCGCGACGCCGGTCATTGCCCGCTGCGCTGCGGTCCGGTGCCGGCGATGCCCGGGGGGACGACCTTGCCCCGGTCGATGTCCTGGGACAGTTTGGCCTTGGCGGCCAGGGCCCCTTCATCTAGCACGCCGGAGCCCGCAGCCCGGGAGATGACGTCGCCGCCGCGGCCGCGCAGCACGAATGCGAAGCCGACGGCGATCAGCATGCCGGCGACCGGCCCCACCAGGTACACCCAGTAGCTGGTCCAGTAGCCGCTGGCCAGGGCCGGGCCGAAGGACCGGGCCGGGTTCATCGACACGCCGCTGACCGGGGCGGCCCACAGCCCGGCCAGGGCGATGTAGCCGCCGACGCCGAGCGCGGCGATCGCGCCGACGTTCTGCGCGGCCGACGCGGTGCCCAAGATCACGCTGACCAGCAGCGCGGTGAGCACGATCTCCATCAGCAGAGCCTGCCAGTTCTTGTACCCCGGGCCCGGCAGCGTCGCCCCCAGATGCTCAACGTTCCCGAATATCCAGCGTAGGAACAGGCAGGCCAGCGTCGCGCCGATGAGCTGGATGAGGATGTAGCCCGGGACCCGCCGCCACGGGAAGTCCCCGCGCAGTGCGAAGGCCAGCGAAACCGCCGGGTTCAGGTGCGCGCCGGAGACCGCGCCCATGAACAAGATGATCGCCGTCACCATCAGGCCCGGCGCGACGACCGCGGCAGCGAGGCTGATCTGCCCCTTGGCGTGCAGCAGCCCGCCGCCCGCGGCAGCCAGCACCAGCGCGAACGTGCCTAGCAGCTCCGAGAACAGCCGCCGCCATTCCCGGCGCGGGTCATCGAAGTCCTCACGGCTCCCGAACTCAAGCCACAGCACGTGGCGCGTGCGCGGGAACGCCGTCCCCATCGCCGCCGGGTCGACCTGCCGGGCCGCCGCGCCGCTGACGGCATCCGCCCCCGATGCGGTCCCGCTCGCCGCCGGACCGTCCGTCCGGCTCGCCGGTACGTTGTCCGTCATGCCGCGCTCCTTCCCGTCAAGCGCACCGAAGAGGCTTAGCGATGAGGAGCGTAAGCCCGCGCGCATCGTCCTTCTGGTGCGCCTGGCAGGCCAGGGGCGAAGGTCCCCATCGCGGAGCAGGTTCGGGAAAGCGGGCCCGGGGTCTGCGAGGGAGCCGGGCGACGGAGGAGTCGGTGTTGCTCGTGCCGGTCGCAGTGATCTTGGATTTCATAGGCGTCTTCGCTTTCGCTATATTCGGTTCATACAAAAAGCTCTTGAAAAGAATTCAACATTTACGGCATAATCGTCTGCGCCGCGCTTACAGCGCTTGGTGGCGGCAACGATTCGAGAAATCATCATGCATCGTCTTCCTGTATACTTTGCCGACCACGCCGACCTGTATGTAACGCTATCTGCCCATCGTGGTTTATGACCATTTCACCAAGATAAGAAACTGCGCCCTTCTCATAGACGCACTGGGCATGACCGTTTTCAGCTTCATCGGCGCACAGAAGGCCGGGAACGCAGGGCTGGGCTGCGTCGGAATGATCTTATTTGCAAGCATAACAGCGGTGGGGGGCGGCATCTTGGCCGACATAATAACCGGAGACAAGCCAATTCCTTTTACATGTGAAATGTACGTTCCCGGATGCTGTCTCTATTGGCGCGTCCGGTCCGGGCAGGCCCGGGGCAGGCCCTGTCCTGCCCGGTGGTTTCTGCCCGGAGTGTCCGCAGATACCCCTGGATTTTGCTTGTCAAGCGGCACTTGAAACTGTCACCCAGTGTGACCAGGCGGTTGCTTCGTCGTAGCAGGTGCCGGTCTTCAGACAGCCGTGCAGGATCCCGGCCAGCCAGTCGGGCAGCGCCCGCAGCGCGTCGTCGTGGTCCAGGCCGCGGTCGCGTTGCTCGTCGTAGTGGGCGCGGGCACCGGGTGAGGTTCGCGGGCGCTTTGCGGCTGCCGGTGCAGGCATCCGCGAGCCGGTCGTTGCCGATGAACGGGGCCAGCACGATCTTCCTCTTGCCGGACTGGCCGAACCGTCATCATCGCTGGCCGCGCAGATCAAGGAACTGCTGCCCAGCCTGCGCGCCATCGCCGGACCGGATGCCAGGCCCATCCTGTGCTTTGACCGGGGCGGCTGGTCCCCGGACCTGTTCGCCGAGATCACCCGCGCCAGGTTCGACCTGCTCACCTACCGCAAGGCTAGCCCCGGGGAAGACATCCCCGACCTGCCCGCGGACGCGCTCACCACCGCCGTCCACGCCGGCGAGGACGGCCGCGAGCACCGCTACGAGGTGGCCGACGGCACCGTGAACATCACCGTCACCAGCGGCACGCAACCGCCAGGAAGGACCTCGCCGCAGCCCAGGCCGCCCGCGACGCCACGCTCACCACAATGCGCACCCCCGCCCCCGGCCAGGAAACCCTCATCACCAACCAGCAGCTCGCCAGGCTCGACGCCCCTGTCGCCGCAACCCGCCAGCGGCTCGAAGATGCCCAGGCGGCCGCCAAGGCCATCCCCGCGAAGGTCCCGCTGTCGCAGCACAACCCGGACCTGGTCCGGCTGGATACCGAGACCAAGCTGATTACCCACGCCATCCGGATGGCCGCCTATAACGCCGAGACCATCCTGGCCCGCGCGCTGAACGGCGCCTACGCCCGCGCAGACGACGAAGCGTACGCCCTGATCCGCGAAGCCCTCACCACCAGCGGCGACATCACCCCCGCGGACGGCACCCTCACCATCCGCCTGGACCCGCTCTCCGCGCCCCGCCGCACCCGCCCTCGCCGCCCTCTGCAAGCAGCTCACCGCCACCGCCACCAATTACCCCGGCACCAGCCTCACCCTGCGGTACGAAGTCAAAGAACACACTGCATAAACGATCTCCCTATGTCAGGAGCCCTGGGACCAGTAGGCGGGGCGGCCGGTGGTGATGTCGAACGCCTCGCCCCTGCGGGCCGCGAGCGGCGGCGAGCACCGGCACCTCAGATGCAGCGGCGCAAGAGGGCGGGATGCTCGCCGAGCCGTGTGCCCAAGCGTCTTCACAGAGCCCGGCCGCCGGATCTCCAGATCACGAGGTCGCTAACACCGGGCCAAGCACCTCGTCCACACTTGCCCGGGTAGTGCTTGCACTCCTTGGGCTCTTGATCTCACCAGTTGGTGCGATGCACGAGGCACCACGGGTCGTTGTACAGGGTCACCCCGTCGTCCGCGCAGATACAGTCCGCGATGGTGATGGGGTGCTC
>DATIYI010000002.1:0-15256 GCA_035517695.1 Streptosporangiaceae bacterium | reverse complement strand
TTGGAGCCCGCAACCCGCCAGTATCCCTTGCTGCTACCGGCCCATTTGCGGGCGTTGCGCTCGGAGATACCGCGTATCCGCAGGTTATGCCGCTTGGCGGCGGTGGTTTTCCATTCTTTCCAGCGGATCTGCCGCAGGCGGCGGAGCCACCCGTCCAGGTCGCGGACCGTATTCTCAATATCCGCGAGCCGGAAGTACGCCATCCAGCCGATGGCGAACCTGTTGATCCGGTCGATGCGGTATTCCATCGACACGCCCCAGTTCCGCCGGGTCAGAATCCGCAGCTGGTACTTCAGCCGCTTGATCGCCTTCGGGGCGACCCGGATCCTGACCTGCGGACCTCCGAGGATGAACCCGAAACCCCGCAGCATCGCGTCCGCGGCGTACCGGATCGAGGACTTCTCCCGGTTCACCTTCAGCTTCAGCCGCCGTTCGATCACGCCGCAGACGCTCTCGAACACCCTTTGGGCGGCCCGTTCGCTGCGCACGAAGACCCGCAGGTCATCGGCGTAACGCACGAACCTGTGACCGCGCTGCCACAGCTCCCGGTCCAGATCATCCAGCATGATGTCCGGTCAAGATCGGCGACAGCGGGGAGCCCTGCGGGGTCCGCTCCACCGTCGCCTGCCTGACCCCATCGACCATCACTCCCGCCTCCAGATACCTCCGGATGAGCCTGAGGACCCTGCGGTCGGCCACCTTGCGCGCCACCCGCGCCAGCAGCACATCGAACTGAACCCGGTCAAAGAACCGGTCCAGGTCAATGTCTGCGACCCATTCCAGCCCGTCTTGGATGCACCGCCGCGCGACCCGCACCGCCTGGTGGGCGCAACCGCCGGGACGGAACCCGAAAGACGACCCCGAAAAGAACGGGCCGAAGATAGGCGTGAGTACCTGCGCGATGGCCTGCTGAATCAGCATGTCCAGACAGGTGGGCACCCCCAGCAAACGCTCGCCGGCTCCCCCGGGCTGGGGGATCACCACCCGGGGGGCCGGCGACGGCCGGTACGTGCCCGCGTCCAGGGCCTGGCGGACCGCCGCCCAGTGCTCCCGCAGCCACGGAACAAGTTCCTCCGTGGTCATGCCGTCCACACCAGGGGCGCCCCTGTTAGCCCTGACACGCCTCAGCGCCCGGCCCAGATTCTCCGTCGAGAGCATCCGCTCCCGCAACGAGTCCAGGCCGGGGATCACGGCATCCTCGGAGTGCGCCGACCGGCCGCTGCGCTCCACTGCGGTGCTCAGCGGAAGCTCACCGTCTCCTCCCGCAGCGGGCCCGCATTGCGCGGGATGGCTGCGATCACTGCGACCGGCACGAGCAGCACCGACTCCTCCGTCTCACCCGGGCGTTCGGTCCTTCCCGGCTGATGTCCGTTCCCTCACCGGTACTACGACCTCTGCTGACTTCTGCCCGGTCAGCCCCCACCTCACGATGCGAGCCGTCGGCGCGGCGACACGACAGCACAACCGACACCCAGGCAGATCTCCCCGGATAAGAACGATCACTTTCCCCCTGCGCCCGCCGCGTCTACGAGGCGACCCTGTTGATGGTGACGGGCTTCACCTTCTTGAGCAGGCTCACCCAGATCGCCCCGCCTTCTACGCGGTTCGTGTTCCTCGGCGCAGAGTTTCGCCTCGGGCTTCAAGCTCTCAGCTTCTTCATTTTAACCTGCGCGTTCGCGCCGTGCCTTGAGTGTGCGGCGCGCTTGGGTCTGGTTGTCTTTCCCACGTCGTGGCGGGGTGCAGGGCGGCGGTTCTTCGGCCCTGGTGGCCGCCCGGGGCCGGGCGTGGCGGGTTTCGGTGCGCCGGCCAGGCAGGGCAGGGTCGCGTGGATGTTGCGGAACCCCCGGCGGACGCGAGCCGGGGTCAGCCGGGCCGGCGGGGCGGGCCGTTCCCAGGGCAGGCGCAGATCCTCAGCGAGCGGGCGGGCCAGGCGGAGCTGGGCGTAGGCGGTGATGATCAGCCAGGTCCACCGGTCCGCGGCGGCCGGGTCGCGGATCTTCGGCGCGGTCCAGCCCAGGACCTGCTTGCACAGCCGGAAGGTTCTCCGGGGGTGTAAACCAGGCGTACAGGACATCCTCCCGGATCTACCACGTCAGTGATTGATCAACACCAGGTAGTCACGCGACAGGCGCTGCACCAGGCGCCCCGCGCTGGAGCGTGAGGCTGATCGCGGTAATGGGGTGCTGCGGGCGGGCCTGTGCGGGTCGGCCTTGTTCCAGCGGGAGAGCAGGGATTTGACCTTGCGGACGCTGACCCAGGGCCGGCGGGGCGCGAGCAGCCCGTCCAGGACCGCGTGGCCGATCCGGCCGTGGCTGCTGGCGGCGGGGATGACGTTGTCGACGGTGGTCACGGTGTCGATGGCAGTCTGCAGGGCGATGGTGAAGCTGGCGCGGTCGGGGTCGGTGCCGGGTACCGATTCGGCGGCGGCGGTCATGGCGCGGCGCAGCGCCTGGCAGGTGGCTAGCAGCGCCCAGATCTCCTGTTCCAGTCCGGCGGGGTGCGCAGCACCCGGCTGTTCAGCAGGGCGTGCCGTAGCGCCAGGCAGGCGACCTCGTGTTCCCGCCTTTCGTGGTACAGGCGGATCAGCGCGGGTAGCGGCGGGGGTTCAGCAAGGTGGTGGCCAGCCGGTAACGTCCGCAGTAGCGGGTGCCGTCAGCGCAGGTGACGACGACCTCGGCTTCGATGCCCCGGACGGTCAGGGCGCCGATCCGGGACAAGAACGTGCCGTCATCGAGCCGTGCCAGCACCGGCAGCCGGCGGCTGGAGGTCAGCCGTGCCAGGAACCGGGCCTTCGTCGCGGCGACGGCTTCCAGGAAGGCGGCGGCGTCGAAGCCGCGGTCGGTCAGCACCGGCATGTCCTTGGTCAGCAGGTGCAGCAGCTGGCGGGTCTCCCCGGTGGCGGGCGGGCCGAAGGCCGCGCCGATCAGCCAGCGCGCGGGTCCCGGTCTCGCACAAGGTCATCAGCTCGACCGCCGGGTAGCCGGTGACCCCCAGCGCGGCCTTCATCTTCCCCAGCCAGCCGCGATTCGCCCCGGTGTCTGGCACCTTGATCGAAGTACAGCCGTCAAAGGCCACCGTCCGGAACCGGCCGAACCGCACCCCCGGCGTGGACGGCAGTGCCGCCGGCCCGGCCAGAACCTCAGACAGCGCCCTGACCGGCGCAACGCCGATCAGCCGGCGCAGGTCTCGCAGCGCCTTCGCCGACGGGCGCGGCAGCCCCTGCCCGCCCAGGGCCGCCGCTCCCGCGCCCCGGTCTCTTCCAGCACCGCGTCCACCAGCTCGAACGGGACCTGCCAGGTCAGCTCTCCCGGGTGACCGAGGTCGAACACCCCGGCAGCCACCGTGATAGTCCTGGTGATGGTCGTAACAGCAGCACTGATGACAAACTGAAGGCGCAACGGAGGTCCTCGGCAACGGGCAGGTCTTGGTCGATCACCCGTCCTACCGGACCTTCGTTGCCACGTCGATCAAGCCATGCCAAACCAGGCAAACCACTTGACGGAAGCCACCAGCGATTAACTACCCGGCTTTGCGGCTACACCTGGTTCCTGGACTGGCTGGGCGGGCTCGAAATCTTCTGCCTCGTCGGGATCGAGGGGGATCGAGGGCGCCGGCAGCTAGGCGCCAGGCTGGCCCGCCACGCCACCGCGGCCGACGTCCGGGTGGTCGAGATAAACCGCACCAACCACTGTACCGGCCTAAAGACGAACTTGAAATCATCGGCGTAAATATTGGTATTCGGGAGGCAGCCTGTGATGACGAGGCAAATACTGGGACGATGCGCTACTTAGACATCGATACCATGAGGAAGATTTCTAAGATCGGGCTGGGTACCTGGCAGTTCGGGTCCCGGGAGTGGGGATACGGCGAGCCATACGCCGAGAAGGGGGCGCAGGCCATCGTCCGCCGCGCGCTCGAACTGGGAGTCAGTCTCTTCGACAGTGCCGAGATCTACGGTTTCGGCTCCAGCGAGCGAATTCTCGGCCGAGCCCTTGGCGAGAGGCGGGAGTCGGTCTTTGTCGCGACGAAGATCCTCCCGATCGTGCCGGTCGCCCAGGTTGTTGAGCAGCGCGCCGTGGCCAGCGCCAACCGGCTCGGGGTCCGTCGGCTCGACCTCTACCAGGTGGGCCCGCCGAATCCGCTAGTCCGCGACGCCACGATCATGCGCGGCATGCGGGCGCTGCAGCGAAAGGGGCTGGTCGGCGAGGTCGGCGTCAGCAACTACTCCCTTGAGCGCTGGCAAGCCGCGGAGGATGCGCTGGGCAGCAGGGTCCTGACCAATCAGGTCGGCTATAGCCTTGTCGCGCGCTCGCCTGAGCGCGACCTGCTGCCGTTCGCCGAGTCGCACGGTCGAGTCGTGATCGCCCACAGCCCGCTGGCACAGGGTCTGCTGTCGGCCAGATATCACCAGGATAACCGGCCGGTGAACCGCGTCCGGGCAGCCAGCCCGCTTTTCCTTCCAGAAAACCTCGAGCACGTCGGTGATCTGATCGCGATCCTCCGCGAGGTGGCGGACGCGCACTCCGCCACCCCGGCGCAAATCGCGCTTGCCTGGGTCATCCACCACCCTGCGGTGGTCGCGATTCCGGGCGCATCGAGTGTCGAGCAGCTTGAAAGCAATGCTGCGGCCGCCGAGATCCAACTCGCCGACGACGAGCACCAGGCCCTGCAGGCCGCGTCTGCGCGGTTATGCTCTATCGCCGAGCTGGCCGCGCGCCCCCGCCACAACCTGTCCATGCTGAGATACTGGGCTAAGGCCCTGAAATACTGGGCTAAGACATTGTGGCTCGATTACAAGTTCGAGCACATTCCTTCGAGCGATGCCCGGAATGAAAAATAACAGTATCGCATATCCGCGGGCATTCGCCCTGTGTCGGGTGAGGCGGGTCGCGCCGCCCGCGAGCATGGGCTGTGCCGCGGCGCGAACGCTTGCTCGCACACCACCGCCCAGCCGTACCGCCCTGCCGAAGATGACCGAGTACCTGGCGCAGGCCAAGGTGTGCGCGGGCTGCGGGATGACCAGCACCGGGGAACTGCCCGGCCGTGTGCGGGCGCGGGCCAGCCACGGTAGCTGGCCACGTTGCCATCTCCCAGGGACACCTGAATGGGTGCGTGGCGCGAGGACACCGCCGTGGGTTGCCGCAGCCGTTGCCCCATTCTGGCCGACCGTTCGGCCGGACCCCCCGTTTACTTGATCGTTGCTGCGACCGGTGTCACAACCAGCCCATGACTGTGCACCAGGCGGGGCGCTGACGCGTCACACAGCCATGCGAACCGTATTCCCGGCAGCCGCTGTCGCTGCAGTCTTGGCACTCACCGCGTGCGGCAGTTCGTCAGCGGTGGCCCATGACGCGAGCCCCGGCGCCGCCCCGGAATCCGTGGCCGCATCTGGCGTGTCCCCGGTGTTGACTAACTCCAACGGGACAGCCTGCCGGGCGTTTCACCGGGCCATCACAAAGGGTGTCCCGGCGAGCGCGGCCAGGGAGAACACCAGAAGCTGGCTTCAAGGCCAGACAGCAAGCGCGAGCCCTGAGTTGCAGGCCGCCATCCGGCGGTTCATCAGCGTGTGGAATAACCCCGGTGACCTGGCGAAGATCAGCATGGCGCAACAGGAAGTCGGGCACCTCTGCCGGCACGCGTAGCCGGCCGGGTTTCGCCAGGCCCTCTTCGCAGAGCGCCGGTCACCGCCGACCATGAACTCGCCGGCGGTGACCGAGCACGCTAGTCAAGCGGCCAGCCACATGCGGGCGACCACGTCCAGGATGGCGGTCGAGGCGCGCCGTGCCCGGCTCCAGTGCGTGCAGCGGACGGGACGCTCGACGCGCCGCACGTGCCGGTGGCCTTGACCGTATCGCACGCCGGACGCGTCGCCGTGCCCTCCAGAGAAATCAGGACGGGCGAACCGAAGGATCTCGGGTGCGAACGCTAAGCCGCCTATCCGCCCGAATTACCACGATTTTGTGACATCCCGGATCAGCTCCCGCCCAGCAGGGGCCGTCGTGTCCACCTATTGGGATCTTGGCGCACCCGCCACGGCAAGAAATCCCTGCGCTCCCGGTACGCCCTGTGTCAACCGTTCCGAAGAGTGATGCGTCCTGGGTTGTGGCTGAGCACTAGTTCACGCATATCCGGTTTATTCACCAGAAGTGACCTCGGGCGGGCCAGCCGGAGGCTGACCGAATGGGGGGCATGTCGTCCCCTGCGCGTGCTGCTTGTGGATCGGAGTCCGATGAAGCAGGGGAAGTTTCTTCTGGGCCGACATAGGCCGGTCTATGCGCCCGCGCGTCTTACCGAGACCCCGGAAGGGCGGCTGCCCGCGGTCTGGGGCCAGGCGAGGGCCATCCTCCAGCGCGAACCGCAGTCCTGCTCCCCCGATCTGATCGTCGCGCCGTCGGACGGCGACGCACATAAGGATCACCAGACGATCGGCCAGATCGTGCCCAGCGTCTTCAGCGACACGCAGCATTCGGCCCACGAGATCCCGAAATGGGACGGTGAGCCCGGCCGCCCGTCGGTGTACTTCCCGCTGTCATCCGTTACCGCGCGCCGCAGGGTGGAACTGCTGTACAAGTCCTTCCCGTGTCAGCGGAGGCGCGACTGGTGGGACGACCAGGTCTTCCTCGGGCTGGCCCGGCTGCGTGGCGTTGACTGCCGGGCGCCCTGCGCCGAGGCGTTCAGCTGCGCAAAGTCCCTGATACGCGGTCATCCCCGGCGGGGCGCCGCGACCTCGGGGGAACGGCCAGCGGAGGCAAAGTCAAGGACGACAAAGGTTGGCAGTCAGCAATGACTAGAACTCTCACCAGGAAACCAAAGTCCAGAGTTACGTGGTCTCTCCGGTTGCTGGCCTTCTGCTCCCTTCTTGTCCCACTGCTTGCATCTCCGCACAAGGCTTTCGCCGAAACTGCCTCCGATCCCGTAACTGCCTCCGATGATTTCAACCGGGCGAACGGCAGCCTGGGCCCGAACTGGACCGACATCAGCGACGGCGGGCTGGCGATCTCCTCGGACGCCGCAGCCGGGACGGCCGCCGCGGGGCTCAGCGGCGACGTCTGGACCGCCGACTCCTTCACCAGTGATCAGTACTCCCAGGTTCAGGTCACCTCGACCCAGCTCACCGGCGGCCAGTGGATCGGCCCGGCGGTGCGGGCCCAGGACAGCGGGCAGGAAGCCTACGTCGGCATCTACAACTGGAACAACGGCAGCCCGGACCTGATGCTGTTCAAGAGAAACGGCGGCACCTGGACCCAGCTCGGCAGCTACAACAGCGGGCCGCTCGCCGCCGGCACCCAGCTGGAGGTCACCGCCGCCGGCTCGATCATCTCGTTCCTGGAGAACGGCGTCCAGCGCATAACCGCCACCGACACCAGCCTGACCGGCGGCGCGCCGGGCATCATTTCCTTTGGCACCGGCCAGGTCGGCAGCTGGTCCGGCGGCGATGCCCCGACCACCTACACGATCGGCGGCACCGTCTCGGGGCTAACGGGGACCGTGGTCCTGCAGGACAACGGCGGTGACAACCTCAGCGTCAGCGCCAACGGCACCTTCACCTTCGCCACCCCCCTGGCCGACGGCACGGCCTACAGCGTGACCGTGAGGACCTACCCGTCCGGCCAGACCTGCACCGCCTCCAACGCATCCGGCACCATCTCGGCCGCCAACGTGACCAACGTCGCCGTTGCCTGCACGAGCGGTACCCAAGCGTCGAGCGCCTCCGATGATTTCAACCGGGCGAACGGCAGCCTGGGCCCGAACTGGACCGACATCAGCGACGGCGGGCTGGCGATCTCCTCCCAGGCCGTGGTCGGAACCAGTTCCGGGCTGACCGGTGACATCCGGACCGATGGGGTCTACGCGAGCGACCAGTACTCCCAGATAGAAGTCACCTCCACGCAGCTCACTGGAAGCCAGTGGATCGGGGCGGCGGTGCGGGTCCAGGACGGCGGGCAGGAAGCCTACGCCGGCATCTACAACTGGAACAACGGCAGCCCGGACCTGACGATCTTCGAGAGAAACGGCGGCACCTGGACCCAGCTCGGCAGCACCTACAACAGCGCGCCGCTCGCCGCCGGGACCCAGCTTAAGCTCATGGTCGTCGGATCCACGATCGCCTTCATGGAGAACGGCGTCCAGCGCATAGCGGTTGGCGATACCAGCCTGGCCGGCGGCGCGCCCGGCATCATGATCGACGGCACTGGCCAGGCCGACAACTGGTCAGGCGGCACCGCCAGCTTCGAGGTTCACTACCTGAGCACCGACTCCAGCGGTGTCGCATCCTATGACGTCATCTCCGCCAACGACTCAGACGGTCCCCAGGTGCTGCGGGTGCTAAAGCCCACGAACCCCGCCCCCGGCGTACCGCACAACTTCCTCTACGTGCTCCCGGTTGAGGCAGGACTGGGTAGCAGTGACGGGGACGGGCTGGAGACCCTCCTATCGCTCGATGCGCAAGACAAGTACAACCTGACGATCATCGAACCTTCATTCGGGATCGATCCCTGGTACGCGGATAATCCCGTCAACCCGGCCGTCCAGTATGAAACCTTCATGACCAAGGAACTGGTGCCCTGGGTGCAGCAGAATCTGGCCACCACCGGCAGCGAGCAGAACTGGCTGATCGGGTTCTCAAAGTCGGGCATAGGGGGCCAAGATCTTCTTCTGAAGCACCCTGACATTTTCACGCTGGCGGCGTCCTGGGACTTCCCGGCGGACATGTCATCGTACGACCAGTTCGGCGCCGATTCCGGAGCTGGCTATGGGACCGATGCGAACTTCCAGGCCAACTACCGCCTGACGCAGGCCTTCGTGGATGCCCGCAAAGGACCGTTCCTGAACAGTAACCGGATCTGGATAGGCGGGTACTCGCAGTTCCAGAATGACATTTCGGATTACGACGAACTGCTGACGTCAGAAGGCATAGCTCACTCGACAGAAACACCAACGAACATGAGCCACTCCTGGGGCAGCGGCTGGGTCCCTCTGGCTTTGGCTGGACTGAGCCAGGAGAGTGCTAACTTGTCGAACTGAGCCGCAGTGCCGGTGCTTGCCGCCGAGCGTCCACGGCATCCCATCAGCCAGTGCCTTACCCGGGTAAAGCAGAGCCAGCAGCAAAGGCGGGGACTGGCGCGACCCCGGTCAGCCAACGGCAGGGCAGGAGCCAAGCGTCTCGGCGTCCACCCACCGGCCGCCGGCGGCCTCGACTTCGGGAAAAGCTGCCCGGACCTCTGCCAGCAGGTCTGCCAGGAACAACAGCACGGCATCCGGCTGGTGTACGGCGAGTTGCGCCGGGTTGACGACGGGGATGTCCGTACCCGGCATCCGCAGGCCCTGTTTGGCGGGTGAGGCGTCTACCACGCCGGGCAAGAGCGTGCGATCCACTCCCGCCCTGCGCAAGAGCGAAACCGCGCGTGACGCGGCGCCGTATCCAAGCACGGTGCTCCCGGCGGACCTTACGGCGACGAGCCAGTCGCGCAGACCCTCGGCGCGCGCCTGTGCGTGGCGCTGGAGTCCGCCGAGTACGTCGGGGTCACGGACGCCGGACCGCGCTTCTTCCGCGAGTATCCGTTGCACCGAGCCGTCCGGCCCTTTAGGCGCGTCGGCGTCTCGGCTGGCGGCCAGCAGTACCGTGCCGCCATAGAGCTCGAACTGCCACCCGGTGCGTGGACTGAAGCCGTTCGCGGCGAGCATCGCGACCAGGGCTGTTGTCGAGTAGTAGCCGTAGTGCCCGTGTCGTAGCGCGTTCCACTGTCCGCAGCGGACGATCGCCTGCAGAGAGTGGTACTGCAAGAAGAGCACTCCCCCTGCGGCCACCCTGGCCGCACGCTCGGCGAGAGCCGCGGACTGGTCCGCGGAGTGCATCAAGCCGAAACAGTCCAGGACCACATCGGCCAGCTCGCCGTCCTGCACCGGAGTGAGCCCGCGACGGGTCAGCGACCCCAGCCAGGACCCGCCATGCGGGCTGCCATACTCGGCGACCCGGCCTCCGTCCGGCAGCCACCCTGCCGTAGCGACCCGGTCCACGGCGTCAGCCGCCTGCGCCACGAGAGCGGCCGGCTCGGTGCCCTTGGGCTCCTCGGGCACTGTGGGGTCGGCCACCAGCTGGGCCAGACCGCACGACGAGCACAGCCACATCTGCAGCGGATACAGCCGGTCAGGCCCCGGGTCATCGGACCGCGGGAAATAGTCGCATGCCGGCTGCTCGCCAAGGTCAAGCACCAGATGGCCGGTCCGGCCCTGACATGCCCGGCAGACGGGTTCCCCCATGACACCCTCCTATCAACCATGGACGCGAGCGGCGCGCAGGACCAGCGCCATAGCCTTCCGGCAAGACAGGGCCAGGCCGCCGGATCTTTCCACGATGACTCTCAGCCGCGTCTTATACATACCAGATCGCCAGGCTGTGGACCGAGCGGTGCGATATTGGCGCTTCTCGCCTGTCTGGCACGTACAGCGGCCATTGCCGATCCGAGGAGGCTGGCGTGGTGCCGGCGACAGGCACTCCTCCAGCAGCGCGGACCGGATCCTGCGGGCCGCCGAAGGCTGCCGGCGCGCGTTCCAGAGCGGCGGGGCCCAGTGCGCGGGCCGGCGTGTCTGGTTCGCAAAAACCTCGCCCGGACGCGTCAACCCCTTGACGCAGGCGGGCGTCTCCTTTGTGCGTGCAAACGCTGGTTTGTGCGTGCAAGCGCTGGTCAGCGCTCCCCTGGAACTGCCGCAAATGCGGTCGTCGCAGACGCGGCGCCTTGAGGAAGCCGTTATGGAGGGGATTTGTCATCGTTACCCGTGTGCCGCCTCTGCGGTGCGAGCCGTACACGCACGTTCGTTGATCTGGGGATGTCTCCGCTATGTGAGAGCTACGTCCCCGCGGAGCGGCTCGATGAGGCCGAGGTCTTCTATCCGCTGCACGTGCGTCTGTGTGGCTCTTGCCTGCTGGTGCAGCTTCCCGCTTATGTGTCCGGGGAGAATATTTTCTCCGAATATGCGTATTTCTCGTCCTACTCCGACTCGTGGGTGGCGCATGCGAAGCGGTACGCGCATGCGATGATCGGCCGACTCGGTCTCACCGCCGACAGTCTAGTCACCGAGGTGGCAAGCAACGACGGCTACCTTCTGCAGCACTTTGTGGCGGAGGGAATCCCGGTGCTTGGCGTCGAGCCGGCCGCGAACGTGGCCGAGGCCGCCCGCTCCCGAGGCATCCAGACGGAGGTCGTGTTTCTCGGGCCGCATACGGGTTCTGAGATCGCCCAGCGCCATGGGCAGGCCGACCTGGTCGCCGCCAATAACGTTTTTGCCCATGTCCCTGACATCCGAGGCTTTTCCGCGGGCCTCCGTGCTCTGGTCAAGGAGTCGGGCGTGGTGACGCTGGAATTCCCGCATCTCCTTCGCCTGATCGAGCGGCGGCAATACGACACTATCTACCATGAACATTTCTCCTATCTTTCCTTGCTGACCTCCTCCCGCGCGCTCGCCACCGCCGGGCTGCGCGTGGTTGATGTCGACGAACTGGGCACGCATGGCGGCTCACTCCGTGTATACGCCCGGCCGCAGGAGTGCGCCGGCGAGCCGACAGCCCAGGTGAAGGCGGTGCTCGATGAAGAGGAGTCCGCTGGGCTGCATACCGTGGCTGGCCATGATGGCTTCGCCGGTCAGGTACTGCAGATCAAGAGCGACCTGCTTCGATTCCTGCTCGACGCCGCGGCGGAGGGCCGGTCCGTGGTCGGCTACGGGGCCCCTGGCAAGGGAAACACGCTACTGAACCACTGCGGCATCCGATCTGATCTCCTCTCCTACACCGTCGACCGGAGCCCGCTGAAGCAGGGAAAGTTCCTCCCAGGCACGCATATCCCGATCCATTCGCCGGAGCGCCTTGCCGAGACCCGGCCTGACTACATTCTCGTCCTGCCGTGGAATCTCAGGGAGGAGATCAGCGAGCAGCTTGACTATGTCAGGTCGTGGGGCGGTCGGCTGGTCTTCCCGATTCCTGCGCTGGAAATCGTCTGAGTGAGGTGCAAATCGTGAAGGTAGTTCTTTTCTGCGGCGGTCTCGGCATGCGGATGCGCGATGGCGCCAGCAACGCGCCCAAGCCAATGGCGATGGTCGGGGAGCGTCCGCTGCTCTGGCACGTCATGCGCTATTACGCGCATTTCGGCCACACCGATTTCGTGCTCTGCCTCGGCTACGGTTCAGCATATGTCAAAGATTTCTTCCTGGCGTACGACGAGACGAGATCCAACGACTTCGTTCTGGAGAACGGCGCGCGAGACATGACGCTGTTCAGCACCGACATCTCCGAGTGGCGGATCACTTTCGTCGACACCGGACTGAACTCCCCGATTGGCGAGCGGCTGCGTCGAGTCCGGAGCTTCGTCGAGGGCGAGGCGATGTTCCTTGCTAACTATGCAGATGTCCTGACGAATGCTCCGCTCCCGGACATCATCCGGCGATTTGAGGCTAGCAGCGCGGTGGCTGGCCTTCTGGCGGTGCCGCCGCAGTCTTCTCACCACGTGGTGGATATTAGCGATGACGGGGTGATCACGCAGGTGACCCCGATGCGGGACGTAGGTAAATGGGAGAACGGCGGATACTTCATGCTCCGGCCACGGATCTTCGATCATCTGGGCAAAGGCGAGGATCTCGTCGAAGATACGCTCATGCGACTGGTCCCCGAGGGACGTGTCCTCGCCTATCCCTACAAGGGCTATTGGTCGCCGGCTGACACCGTAAAGGAACGTGCGCAGCTTGAGGAGATGTACCACCGGGGGAACTGCCCGTGGATGATCTGGGACGAGGACCGGTCAGGTGCGGTTCCGCCACTCGGCAGCGCTTTCGATGGGCCGGGCAAGAACGGTCATTCCTCGCCGGTACCGGCGACTGCGTCTGCGCCACTGTGATTCGCGCATGCTGCCGTCACAATTGACGACGCCGTCGCACGGGTCGCTGTCGGTGCTTGCCATCGGCGCGCACCCAGACGACATTGAGATCGGCGCGGGCGGAATGCTGCTCAGCCTGGCCAACAGCCAGGCAGGATTGCAGGCCAGGTATGTTGTGCTGACCGGATCGGCGGATCGCCAGCTGGAGGCGCGGAACGCGGCGAGGGCCTTCCTGCCGGCGGCGGACCTGACCGTCAAGCTGTACGACCTGCCGGACGGTCGACTGCCCGCCGTCTGGGGCCAGGTGAAGGAGGCACTCGAGGAGGTAGCGCGATCTTGCTCACCGGATCTCGTCATCGCGCCGTCACGCCACGATGCACATCAAGATCACCGCACTGTCGGCGAGATCGTGCCCACCGTCTTCCGCGACCGGTTCTACCTCGGCTACGAAATACCGAAATGGGACGGTGACCTCGGCAGCCCGTCGATGTATTTCCCGCTGGCGGCCGATATGGCGCGGCGCAAGGTGGAGTTGCTGCACAAATGCTTTCCCTCCCAGCGGGACCGCGACTGGTGGGACGATGACGTCTTCCTCGGCGTTGCCCGCCTGCGTGGCATCGAGTGCCGGGCACGCTACGCCGAGGCGTTCCACTGCACTAAATCGGTGATCCTCCCCCCGTTCCCACGCCCGGCATGTGCCCGCCCATCTGCTCGAACGCCGCCGATGGGACGATGGGCATGCCCCGATGATCGTGCCGGAAGGTGATCACCTGCCCGCCCGCCTGCGGCGGCGGCGGCGGCGTGACGGCCTGGAGTTCCCGCAGCGCGTGGGCGTTGCATAGAGCGCGCCTGACGTGGGCGTAGCTGTCATAGGGGCAGCAGTCGTGGACGGCGATGCCGGTGAACGCGGGGAGCACCCCGGCGGCGTCCATGCCCGCCTGGCCGCGCTTGGCGTGGACGGTGATCAGCGCGAACTTCCCTGATGCCGCGGAGCGGACCCAGGCGAGCTTGCCGGCGACGCGGAACCCGGTCTCATCGAAATGCGCGACCGGGGCGCCCGCCAGGGCGCGGCGGATCGCCTCCGGGAAGCCGGTAAGAACCCGGCGATCCTGGCCGTCATGCCGCTGATCGCGCCGGGGAGATGGTGACCCCAAACAGGTCGCCGATCGCCTCGCGGGTGCGGTCGCGGGACAGCAACTGCCCGTGCCACAGGTACGCGCACGCCGCGGTGACCCGCGGACCGTACTGGACCGGTGCGCTCGCCCCAGCCGGCGCGATCCCGGTCGTGATGGGACCGCAGCCGCAGCGGCGGGAGATGATCCGGTACTCGGTGACCAGCGCCCGGATCTCCTCCGGCAGGTCGATCACCTGGGGCGCTCAGCCGTGGTCACCGCGGAGCCGAACAGGCCTGAACCGCAGCCAGAGCAGCGGCCGGGCTCATGGGTGACCACCACGTCGGGATGACCGGTCAGTTCCAGCGTCGCCCCCGGCTGGCCCTTCGGCCGGGCCGACTTGCGGCCGCTCTTGCGCCGCCGCGGCCTCGGCGCCGGCTTGGCCAGCCCTTCCGCCGATGCCGGCTTCGATGAGTTCCGCGGGTTCTGCCGCAGCCGTTGCCCGCAGATCCTCAACCCCGGCCCGCAACTCCCCCAGTTGCGCCTGGAAGGCCTCCACCAGGCCGCGGAGCACGCCGATCTCGCTGTCCTTGGCCTCGACCACCTCGCGCAGCCGGGAATTGGCCGCGCGCAGCGCGGCTATCTTCTCCGGGGCGGGGCGGGAAATCGGGCACGAACCATACTCGATCACCGCCAGCGGACCGTAATCAAGACGCCACGCCGGGCCGGGACATAGTCACGAGACAGACGCCACCACAGCCGAGGCCCGACGACCTATCCAGTTACAGCAGAAGCTACCCGAGACCGTGCGCAATTTCTTCTGTGATCCCCGCTTGCATACATCCTGGCATGAACGAAGAAATACAGTACTGCGCGAGGGGTCTGCAAACCTGCGTTGTGATGAGCAGAACGTCAGGACCGTGAGGACGGCAGGCCCAGCGCGAGGCCGATCCTGCGTCGTACCCAGCACTGGCGCGCCTGCGCAGCTCCGGCTGACGGTACGCCTCGGCGACGGACGAGCTCATCGGCCTGTGACGCCGGGCCGTAGCCCGCGACCTGGTCGTGATGTGCTGCGATGAGCAGGCACCGGACTGGCAGCTGGAGGCAGACCCAGGTCGGCCAGAACCGGTCGGCTCGTCTGCGTCGCGCCGAGGCTTTCATCGGTCTTGTCCGCCCCCACGAGCACGGCGGAGACCAGCGGCGTTCCGGCGAGCCGTATCATCTCGCCCACCGCATGGATCCTCGTCGACGACGACCGCCCGGCGGTCACCACCACGACGG
>DATIYI010000001.1:0-2571 GCA_035517695.1 Streptosporangiaceae bacterium | reverse complement strand
CATCTCCGTGACCTGGGTGAGCCCGTCTGGGCAACGCGCGACCAGCAGCCTGCACCTGACCGCCGGCCCGCCGCAGTGACATCACAGGAACTCTGACCATGGTCGAGGACGTAGGGCTCGTCCGGGGTAAGAATGTTGTCGCGGTCATCGACTTCCGCCAGACAACTATCTACCCCACCGATGCGTCCCACTACTGGGTGGCCAATGCCGAGAAGCACCGCAGGGATGTCGCCGCCAAGTCGCCGACGTGCGGGCTGACATCGATCATCTGGATGACACGCAGGTGCTACGGCTGGCGCAGTACTACTTTGCCGCGCCGCCCTTGAGAGACTCCGGGGACGGTCGTCGGACGCGGACCAATTCACCCCCCTTGCGCTTCGCTCGAAGTCCAGTCGAGTCCTGGCGCCGGGGTAGCGAGCCTGAGCACCTCACCGAGCATCGTGTAGACCCGCGCCATCGTGTCCAGAAGTTCCCCGCGCTCTGCGGGCGGTGCCTCCCTCAGCATCTCCCTCAGCGCCTCGGGGGTCTGCTCGCTGATCCAGGTGATGCCGGCTAGGGCTTGAGTAGTAGTGTCTTCGCTCATTTCAGTTCCTTTCCTTGCCCCGCCCTGATGACGGGAACGTTCATTTCGGAACGTGCATTCAGACAGGTAGGTCGCGCACCGGACCCGCTGACCGCACCCAGGGCCTGCGATGGCCACAACGCCCGCGGGCGCCAACCCGGCATGTTTCGTGACGGGCGGCGTCGGTGTGGCGTCCACGCTGGCGGCCGGGAAGCTAGCCGCGGTCTTGCGCGGGTCGTACGTCCGCGGCCTGCTGGACGAGATCCGCGAGCAGCTCGCCGAGGAACTCCTGGTCACCGGCGGGCTTCGGTCGCAGAGGTCGCCGGGTGGCTGGGGTATCTGGGGGTTTCCAGCTTCTCCCAGGCCTTCCGCCGCTGGAAAGGCGTCGGCCCGCGCGCCTACCGGATGGGCGCCATAACATCGGCCCGTTCGGGATAAAAGAATTTAAAATCTTACCGAACGGACCATCGTGCACCGCCGGTCATCGGTCCACGCCGGACCGGCGCTTGCGCTGCAGTTGCTTGGCCCGGGTGATGTCGGGGTCCCGGGGATCCAGGGGGAGCGGCTCCGCCTGCCTGCGCTGCCGCGTGTCGGCCGTCCGGCGCTGCTTGGTGAGCCGTATCTGTGACATCGCTCGCCTCCTGTGGTCCTGGGTCTCGGTCGTTACCGCCAAGGGTCGCGGGGGAATGGCCCGGTGTCGCCATGGCCAGCAGGCCGGTATCGTCATTGTCGACGACCATTGAGCGAGGGCAGCGGATTACTTTTCTCACTCGTTAGTCCACCGGACCGGCGCGCAAGTGGCAAAGCAATGCCGGCTTTCGTCCCATTGCTCAGCGCTATGAATGGAGCCCGGCGGACTGCGTAACGCCGCCTGCCAGATCAGGGACACCGGGTCACCATCGCCATCGGCGTTAAGCCGTGGTTCCGTCCGTGCGCGGACGGTGTTCGGGCTAGGCGGCCGTGCCTTGATGATGCGCGGTCCGAGGGCCGACGTGCCGTAGCGGTGGGGGAACAGCAGGTAGGCTAGCGGCCCGGCGAGGAGGGGGGAGCCAGTAAGAGGGGGTCCCGGTAGTCCTGGAGAAATTTGGTCGGATATCCCTGACCTGCGGTAACACGTCATGGGGTACCTCTGGCCTGCGATAGCGCGGGTTTGGCAGGCGGGTGCCGGTCATTGCCGCTACGTTCGTACCGTTTGCCTGTCTATGTCGTGGGGGTTGGCCGATGCCTGCGGGGGTGTTTCCTGAGGATCAACTGGAGCGGCTGCGGACGTTCCCCGGGCGGCCGCCGGCGGCTGGCCGGCACCGGCCGCACGGGCAGCGTCCCGACCCGCCCCGCCTGGATGCGCACCCGGCCGGCCGGGCTGCCTGCCTGGCATGTCCGCGGCCTGCTCCTGCAGGTCCCTACCTCGGCGACCTCATCCACGGGATTGATCCCCTAGACCGCGCGATCGGAGGCGGCGCGGCGCGGTCCAGCGCCGTCGCAGTGCCGCTCAGGTGATCCAGAGCGGCTGGCTGGCGGTGGCCACGCCTGGCGACGACATCGCGGGCGCGCATGGGTCAGACGTGGTCGACGAACATGTCGACCTGCGGTTCGGCGCCCCTTAACGGATAATCTCCCAGGTTCCGTCCCGGCGCAACAGCTCACGAGGTCCCGTTCGCAGCCTGGCACGACGTGTGTATCGCCGACCTCACGGATTGGTAACATTACCCGGGTGATAGGCGATACGCACGTAGCCCAATGCACCATCTTTGGCCGACCTGCCTTCCTGCATTTCGGCACCGAGATTGCAGACGGGGCGATCGTCGAGAACACCCTGCGTCACGGCCATCGCCTGCTCAAGTCGCAGGCAGCCTTCGCGCGCGGACGCGTGACATGGGTACGTCCGTCGAATGCTACGGCAGAAGAACGAGCCGAAGCTGCCCATCGCGCCGAGTCGAAGATCGGCCATCGCGCCTACAGCCTGCTCTGGAACAACTGCGAGCACTTCGTCAGCTGGTGTTCCACGGGTG